>URFI01000079.1 GCA_900547085.1 uncultured Prevotella sp. | reverse complement strand
GCTGAATACGCGGGAACCCGCCACAACACTGGATTTATGGTATTGGACGCTTTTGCCAAGGCGTCCAATATCGTTTTTGAGGATAAGCGTTACGGCTTCGTGGCCGAAACCAGTCTGAAGGGTCGCAAAATCATCTTGCTCAAGCCTACCACGTTTATGAACCTCAGCGGTAATGCCGTGCGCTATTGGCTCAACAAGGAAAACATTGATCAGCGGCGCTTGCTCGTGGTTTCAGATGATGTGGCCTTGCCCTTAGGCGAGTTCCGCCTCAAAGGTAGTGGCAGCAATGGCGGCCACAACGGACTGGGGCACATTCAGCAGCTCATCGGCCAGAACTATCCCCGTCTGCGCATGGGCATTGGCAACGAGTATCCACGTGGCGGACAGGTAGACTGGGTGCTCGGTCACTATGATGAGGCTGACATGCAGGTTCTTCAGCCTACCATCGACACGGCGGTGGAAATCATCAAGAGCTTTGTCCTGGCTGGCATCGACATCACCATGAACCAGTTTAACCAACAGGGGAAAAAGAAAGGGGGCAAATAGCCAATTAGGCCAATTAGGCCAATAGGGCTAATAAGGCTAATAAGGCCAATAAGCCTAATTAGCCTAATTAGCCTAATTAGCCCAATTAGCCTTATTAGCCCAATTAGCCCAATTAGCCCAATTAGCCTAATAAGCCCAATAATTACTATGACAGAAACTACCTCCACCACTTCCAACCTTCGTGTCAAGGACACCGGGTCGGCGCGCCTTGACAAGTGGCTTTGGGCGGCTCGCATCTTCAAGACCCGCACGCTGGCTGCTGATGCTTGCAAGAACAATCGTGTGAGCATTAATGGGGTGAGCGTCAAACCAAGTCATGTCATCAAGCCCGGCGAAACGATTGATGTCAAGAAACCGCCCATCACCTATTCGTTCAAGGTGCTCAAGACCATCGAACAGCGGGTGGGGGCTAAATTCATTCCGCAGATTTACGATAATGTCACCGATGCCAAGCAGTACGAACTGTTGGAGGTGAGTCGCATCAGTGGATTTGTAGACCGTGCCCGTGGAACCGGACGTCCCACGAAGAAAGACCGTCGTAGCATGGATGCCTTCATCCGTCCAGCTCTCTTTGGATGGGATGACGATGAATGGGATGAAGATGATGACGATTAATGAGGCGCAAGTGCCAAAAACGATAACAGCATGACAGAACAAACCACCACAACAACATCTAAACGGCAATCCTGTAACGTTGCCATCTTTGTTTCGGGCAGCGGAACCAACTGCGAGAACATCATTCGCTATTTTCAAGATTCACCGCTGGTACATGTCGCGCTGGTGTTGAGCAATAAGTCAGATGCCTACGCCTTGGTGCGAGCCGAAAGACTGAACGTTCCTACCGTTGTCGTACCCAAGGCCGAGTTTGGCAAGGCCGATGAGGTGCTGAAGATACTCGATGAGCATCACATCGATTTCATTGTGTTGGCTGGGTTCTTACTGATGATTCCCGACTATCTCATTCTGGCTTACCACCGGCGCATGATTAACCTGCATCCCGCTTTGCTGCCCAAGTTTGGCGGCAAGGGCATGTACGGACACCATGTGCACGAAGCGGTGAAGGCTGCTGGCGAAACCGAGACTGGCTTCACCGTTCATTGGGTTAGTTCGGTATGCGATGGCGGAGAGATTATCGCTCAGTTCCGCACGCCACTTCTCCCATCCGACAGTGTCGACGATATTGCGGAGAAAGAGCACCAACTGGAGATGAAGCATTTTCCGCAAGTGGTTGAGCAGGTCGTACGGGAATTCTTGGGAGAGAATAGAATTAGTGGGAGTTAACAGGAGTAACTTGAACTTGGGGGAGTTAACAGGAGTAACTTGGAGTTAGCGGGAGTTAACGGACATTAGCGTTGCAAATAAATCACTTGTTTGGCAACGCTATTGTCCGTTAACTTCTATTTACTCCCCGTTAACTCCCGTTACCTCCCATGATCTTGTTTAGCAACGCTATTGTCCGTTAACTTCTATTTACTCCCCATTAACTCCCGTTACCTCCCAAGAACTCTCTACCAGTGTCTGCCGCCATGACCCCCTCGGTTGCCCCTACCGCCGTAGCCCCGGTGCGAACTACCAAAGAAACCACCTCTTTCGCGTATGCCTTGACGTGCCTGGTGGCCGCCAAAGATGTTCAATCGATAAATCACGTGCAGCATGGCATAGCTGTTGATGCTGTTGTATTCGGTGTCGCTGCGTTGCATGGCATCAATGGATCTGCTGAAGTTGCTCTGATTGTTCAGGATATCGTAGAACTGCAATGACAGCGTAAGGTTACGCTGTTTCAGCAGACTCTGCGACAACTGCACGTTCCACACCAGTTCGTTGGTGTTCATAGCCTGGTCGTTGTAACCACGTCGACTGTTCTCATGCAAGTCGGTCGACAGGCTTGTTCCCCACGGAGCCGTCAAGTTCACGTTGATACCGTATGAAAAGCGCCATGTGTCCAGATTGCTTTGTTTTTGCAGTTGGTTGCGCGTGTGGTCATAGTTCACCGATCCATTCAGCTCCACTTCCAGCCATTCGTTGCGGAAACTCATCCCCAGACGCTCGTTAACCGATAGCGACCGTGTGGTGTTCTTCTGCGAGTCGGCGTTGCGGTTGAGACTGATGTACCCCACACGGTTGTTGTATCCCAGAGAGGTCCACGTGTTGATGTTCCACACTCCCGCGGTGTCAATCGAGCAGTTGTACATCAGTCCGCCATTGGCATTCCAGTTGCCGTTGATGTTTTCTGGCCGCGTTGTTCTTCCACCCGTTTTCTCATCGTAGGTCACCTTTTGGCTGATGCTGTTGCGCGTGTTGCCATAGTGCAGAAAGCCCATGATGCCTTGCTGATGGCTTTTGATGTAATTGTTGTAAAACAGGCGGAAGCTGTTGGTGAACGATGGCTTCAGTCCTGGGTTTCCCCTTGAGATGTTCAGTGGGTCGCTGTCGTCATAAATGTCCAACAGTTCTGATATGCCCGGTTGCGTGGTGTAGCCTCGGTAGTTGATGCGCAGGTTGCTCACGTCCGAGAAGCGGTAACGAAAGTCCAGGGTGGGCGTCATGTTGGTCACGGTGCGGGTTGTGTCGGCATCCACTCCTTGATAACGTTGGATGAATTTCGACTTCTGCGGCTGTACCATCAGTCCCACGTTGAAGTCGTACTTGGTACGAATCATGCGGAACCCCAGGTTCACCTCGTGCGTATAATTTTGGTATTGCGAGAACCTACTCAGCTCTTCATCCAGATACGTTTCGTAGGGATGTTCCAATCTACTCAGATAACTGTTCCAGTTGCGGTACACAGGACTAAGGCCGGCGAAGAAGTCCTCGCCCAGGTTGCTGAAGTCGTAAGTAGAGCGGTCGCTCTTGCTGTAGCTGTAGTTGAACTTGTAACTCAGTTGCAAAAACGTGGCCTTCCACAGGGGTTCGCTATAAGTAGCCTGCACACTGTAGTTCCAGTTCTTAGACGGTGTGAGATTGTAGCGGTTGGTTTGGTAGGTTGAGTCGTTGCCCAATGCATTTTTCACCTTATATAAATGTACGTTGCTCATCGTGAGGTTGTTGTTTTCGCTCTCGTTATAGTGGGCGTCGGCCCTCAAGGTAACGTTGCGACCTTTGTTTCCCAGTCGTCTGTTCAGTTGCAACATTCCGCCGAAGCGTTTGTTCTCACCGTAACTGATGCCATTGTAGTCGCGCCTGTTCACCACCACACTGTCGGCCGCCATCTGGGCCAACGATTCGGCTGCCAATGGGTCGCTGACATGTAGAAACGGGTCTTCGTTAAACGATGCCGACTGGTTCCAGCTGCGCCCGTCGTTGGTAGAATAACTCAACCTGGGGCGAAACATGATGTTGGTCAGCGTGTCGGGTGTCCATTCCACTCGCATGTTAGCATTCCAGCTGTTGTTTCGTCCATATTGCTGGTTGACGCTGTTGGAGAACGAGCCCACACGACTGACGAAATTCTCTGACGAGTTCTTCGTGCCGATGTCACTGTCCGAGTGGTTCCAGCGCACGCTCCCGTCTATTTTCAGCGTGTCTTTCTTTTCGTAGTTCATGTTCAGACCCACCATTTTGTTGGCGTTCAGTCCGTTTCTTCCTCTTCTAAAGCCACCCCTGTGCCCAAATCCCATGTCGTTGGTATTGTTCGCATTGCCGAAGGTCATGATACGCAGACCGTCTTTAAAATAAGCTGCCATGAGGCGCTCGGCATAGCGGTCTTTGGTTCCCACGGCCAGGTCGACGTTGCTAATCATCCCTTTGTTCATGCCGCGTTTCAAACCAAAGTCAAGCACCGTCTCCTCGTTGCCGTCATCAATGCCCGTCACGCGCGTCAGATCGCTCTTTTCATCATACGCCCTTATCTTTTCTATCGCATTGGTGGGCAGGTTCTTCATGGCTGTCTTGGTGTCGCCAACCATGAACTCTTTACCGTCCACCTTAATCTTCTTCACTTCCTTGCCATTGATGGTAATCTTCCCATCGTCGTCTACCTGTGCGCCTGGAATGCGCCTCACCAGTTCTTCGGCCACCGACCCTTCCGGCGTGCGGTAAGCCGAGGCGTTGTAGATAAAAGTATCTTTCTTCACCACCACCTTCATGGCTTGTCCCGTGACCTGCGCCTCTTTCAGCATCACGGCGTCGGGGCGCATGGCCGTTTGTCCCATCGACACAGACTCGTTCTTCGTGATGTGGATGTTCTGGATGCAGGTGATGTAGCCAATGCTCGACAGTTTGAGCAGATACCTGCCGTTGGCGGGAGCCTTCAACGTGTAGGCACCATGCTTGTCAGATACGGCTCCGGTGACAAACGAGCTGTCGGTTTTCAACAACTGTACCGTGGCATGCGTCATCGGCTCGTTGGTTTCTTTATCTACCAGTGTTCCTGTAATCTGTCGTTCTTGTGTCCATGCGGCCATTGACATCATCATCAATGCCAGCAAGGTGAGGAGTATTCGCTTCATGTGTTTAGTTTCGTTTACTTTTCTCATCGGCCATGTTGTGGTTTCCAGGGCCGAGATACCTTATTATATGTGATGTTCAAAAAGCAATAAAGTTTAATTTTGGTTGGGAAAAATATCAGTGGGGCGCTTTAAAAGGTCTCTTGTTCAATGACATTATTTGCCATAGGACAGAGGATTGGGGATTGGGTGAAAAATCATTGATTTCGTCTCCTTGTTCCATATATTTTTTGAATCATTCTCCATGAAATTGCATAGTTGTGTCCAAACAGAATTTGATTTATACACAACAAGAGCGCACTCCACCTGTTTGACAGGGAAGTGCGCCCAATGGCGAAGCACCGCATTATGTGTGCCGCTCTAATCTTTAGTTTCTATTTTATTACTACCTTCTTGGTGGTGCCATCAGAGAACCTCAGAATATTCAGTCCTCGGACTGGTGCATTTAGGCGCATGCCATTTAGGTTGTAAATGCCTATAATATGGCGGTTCTTAGTGGTCTGTACATTCTGCACACCAGTCACCGTTGGTAACCCAAATTTAGAAACAGCTAAGATTGTTGCCATTTGTCCATAAGAATAAGAAGTGAACGATAGGCCCTTCACCTTCTTGCCCTTCTCGATGCCGTCGTAATCGTATTCAAAGATGCGGAAATCGTTCCTGAAGTCGAACTCATCTACTTCTGCTTCACCAAAATCTTGATAAATGGACATGATGCGCCCTAATCCTGCTACGGCTGTAAGGTCGTTGTCATATCCATACCAGTCTACGGCATTCATGTTCCAAGCCTGACCTTTTGAGTCGTCTTCATAGATAGGTGTTATCATGATGTCGTTGTTACCACCTCCCGTGCTGGTGTATAGCACATAGATGTGCTCTGCCTCTTCAGGTTGTGCGAATGTCACTTTATAAGTCGAATAGGGCTTATCTATCACCAGTGCATTATTTTGGTCAAATGGAGACAACTTGAAGACATTACCACTCTTAGTGGTAATCATGCGGTCGGTACCGACCAGGTGTCCGCCCTCGTCTCGCTCAACACTCTTGGTATAGAATGTCCATCCGTTGGCATCAACTGCTGCCGTGACATGTTTATCGGCTGGCAGAGCTTCCACGATGACATCTTGATTCCAACCCTCTTTTACTTCTACCGGAACGCAGGTTGCTACCGCCGACTTGTTTTGCTCGAACATTTCCACCTCGGCCAATGAAGGATAGAACAGCGGATTGAGCGTGCAGACAATAGCTATTTGTTTGGCTGATACGTATTCGGGAAGCATACATTCTAGTACCGATGTCTCTCCGATATTTTCAAACGTATGGATGGTAGTCCATCCTCTGTTGCCATCGTCGCTCACTTTAATTTCAATTGTCTTGTTGACCAATCCATCTTGTTCATTGTCGTCTTTACCTTTGTTGTTGTCAGGAATATGAATCCTTATTTTTGATATGCTCCAAGGTTTGTCGTTAGTAAACACGGCCCAGAAATCGCGTTCGTTCCTGCATGGATCTTCTACCATGTCACAAGCCTCCTTTTGTGTGTTACCATCTGTAAGTGCCGTGGTAACATATTTCTTTACGGGCGATCCATATACATAACCATTTGCATATTGCAGTAAGTTGGCCTTCAGTCCAGCAAAGGCATTATTGGCCGATGGGTCATCAATGGTTATCTTGATAGATTTTTCCTTGTACGACTTGCCATTGTGTACCATCACCTTCAGTGTGGCTACGCCCATGTTCTTGCCGGCAGTTACGGGTATGGTGAATTGGTGTGCATCGCGGTTTTCAACGATGTCGCCCACGGTCAGGTCGGTACCAGTTGCTTCAACCTCACATTCGAAAGGCTCTTCTCGCTGGTCGCCATTCATGTCATAGTCTACCACGATGCTTCTGCTGGTGGACACGTTCATAGTCATTGTGTCTTCTGCAGTGAGCTTCAGGTTAGAGTTGCTCACACCATAGACTTCAAACTCCCAGATGCGTATAGTCATGCCGTTATCAGAATAGGGATTGAGCTTCACGTATCTGGCGGTGGTAGGCATGATGTAATCTTCCTTAATGTTGTCGTATTCACGCCCTTGTTCGTCAACTAGCAGCTTCCAGTTGATACCGTCTTCACTGAGGTAGATGCGGTATTTGTCAAAGTTTTGATTGTTTTCAGGGCCTGATTTGCAATCGTATATCTTGAAACCGTACACTCGATAGTCACTTTGTAAGTCGATTACACATTCTTGTGTGTTGTTGATGCTGCACCATTTATTGTGTATGTTGCGTGGGTTGGTTTCTCCATCAATGATGTTTTTAGGCGATTCTGCATCACCTGTGGCACTGCTGTAAGATACTACTGTTTTGTTCAGTGCTACGTTCTTCACTGTGTTGAGGTCGTTCGGCTCCAAAACGTCGAACACGCACAACTCTGAGGTAGAGGTGCCAGCTTCGTTGGTGGCCTCTATTTTGACACTTTGTTTGCCAACAGCTTTGGCAATGACGGTAATCGTGTTGTCTGTAAGCTTGCTACCCTCTTTCAACTGTACTGTTTCCGGCAGTGTCCAATGCCAGCCAGAAGGCTTGCCTGTACCTTTGGCTTTCAGCGTTACCTCTTCATCTACTTTTACATAACTTTTACTTGGTACGATGGTAACTTGTGATAGTTGTGCTGCAGGGTAAGCGACATCCAATGTGGAAGGTGTTTGCTCCGTTCCGTCTTTCATGATTGGAACAACCGAAACTGTCACTTTTTTATCTTTTCCATTCCTGTCAAATGTTGGAATGTAAAATCCTTCTCCGCGCGTTTGTCCAACAAGTTTCTTCTCACCAGACTCAGATTGGAGATAAACATCGAAGTGATCCAAGTCTGCATTGTTGTCCCAGTCCCATGTCAAACGAAGATCGCCTTTGAATTGTTCAAATTTTGTTTCGTTCACCAAATTCGTTATGGTCAACTGTTTAGGAGCATAATTGGCAGGTAGCATAGCCATTTCTCCCAATGTAAGCACATACTTAGGTTGTTCAGAAGCAGCTTTCAAGTTGAGAGCAATCATGTAGATGGTTTGTCCCATCACCGGTGTGAGGTCATACTCGGCTACTGTCCATCCATTTTCATTTTTCTTTGTCGGGTTGGTCAGGGTGACCATTTTTCCGTCAATCTTGCTTTCGGTGCCCAGTTTTACCTCAAGTGTATTATCGTCAGAGCACTTGTACACCAATTTGAACTTGCCTCCAGCTGTCACATCGATTTGTGTCTTGTAAAGGCGCATGAGGTGGTCTCCTGCTGACAGTTTTCCACTGACTGTGAACGAGTTGCTCACGTTGTAAGCATCGCCCCAGTTTATATTTACCTTCAGGTCGCCTCGGTTTTCTATCCACCATCGCCAGGTAGGCAACACGCTCTGCATGCCCGAGTGATACCAGTCTTGCGTGGCTTTCTTCTCTCCTTTGACGAAGCGATACTTGCCTATGCCCACACTCATATCCGACATGAAAGGCATCTGCTGGATAGCAGAACGCTCTACAACGCATCCTGACAGTCCTGGCCATGAGGCATATCCACCGTTGTCAGTCATCTTTGAAGGGTCGCCCTGACGGTTTACCCACGTGGCCTCCTCATTCATGAAGGTGAGTAGCATAGCCTTATAAGCCTTTTCCCCTTGGTTGTCGGCTTTATCCAGCAAATCCTTGACATTGTCTTTCCAGATACGCTCCTCAGGGCAGAATAGATCAACCGAACCCGAATGGCCGTTGACATCAAAAACGGTGCGCAAGTCACTGCCAAAGCCACACAAACCGGCGTTAACACACTGAATGCCACTGTAAATTTTTCCGAAGATGTCTTCGGGTTTGCAACCTATTCGGTCGGCATAACTGCGGTAGTCGCCCACTGAGCCATATTCCAAAAATTGCGATGTGTTTTTGTGACTGGCCAATATTCCTACGTTCGGTTCGTGTGCGGCATTATACCATTGAATTTCCATCTGCGTATCACCAGCCTCGTCGGCAATACGGTTGAACTCTTTGATGAATCCAGCCCAATCTGTTGGAAAGTACACGGGTGTTTCCTGGTTGATGAACCAACCGTCGAAACCAAAATACTTAGCTATCTCGTAGAGTTTGATGGCATAGATGAACTTACCGTTCTCCTGTTTCAGAATCTCGTGTACCCATTCGGCCTTACCACCATAGGTAGTTGGTGGAAAGAATATTTGCCCCAACACCTTCACACCGCTAGCATGTGCAGCATCTATTGAACCAGCGGGAGGCGGGATGATAATACCTTCGGATGCCGATCCTGCCCAATATACCAACTTGTCCATGTACTGCCAGTAGGTAGGTTGGTAGCCCACAAAATTGTTGGCACCCTGAGAGGGACTAAGACTACAGGTTGGGAAGAGAATGGAGGCGTTGCATACTTGTCCTTCGTAATATTGATTACGATTGGCCTTCATTGTTGTAGGTTCTTTAAATCGGGGTGCCAATGGCACTCTGCTTCGATTGAACTTGGCATTAGGGTCGGTTTCCGGCGACCAATTCTTAATGTCTTCTGGGTGCCAGCATCCGCCATAGGGTTGCT
>URFI01000078.1 GCA_900547085.1 uncultured Prevotella sp. | reverse complement strand
TTTGTATGACATTACATATCAACGAGGTAGGTAAGAAAAACCTGTGAACAACTTGATATAAAAACTAACATTAAACAGGAAACATCATGACGTTAATCAAATCAATTTCAGGAATTCGGGGTACCATTGGAGGTCGTTCGGGCGACACGTTGAACCCATTGGACATCGTCAAGTTCACATCTGCTTACGCTACGTTTATCCGTAGAAGTGGAAAGTCGCAGAGCAATACCATTGTCGTGGGGCGTGATGCGCGCATTTCAGGTGAGATGGTGAAGAACGTGGTGTGTGGAACGTTGATGGGAATTGGTTATGATGTCATTAACATTGGATTGGCTACGACGCCCACAACCGAACTGGCTGTGCGTATGACACAGGCGGCTGGGGGCATTATCATCACCGCGAGTCATAACCCAAGACAATGGAATGCACTGAAATTGCTCAACCATGAAGGCGAATTTCTTACAAAATCGGAAGGAAATGAGGTGCTCGACATCGCTGAAAGTGAAGATTTCAACTATGCGGATGTGGATCATTTGGGGCATTATTCTGAAGACGCTTCATTCGACCAACGCCATATTGAGAGTGTGTTGGCACTGAAGTTGGTTGATCGGGAGGCCATCAAAAAAGCTCATTTCAAGGTTGCCGTGGATGGTATCAACAGTGTTGGTGGCATTATTCTGCCAAAACTGTTGAACGAATTGGGCGTTGAATACACGCTTTTGAACGGTGAACCCACGGGTGATTTTGCACACAACCCTGAGCCATTGGAAAAGAATTTGGGTGGTATCATGCAGGAAATGTCCAAAGGTGGCTACGACCTTGGTATCGTTGTTGATCCGGATGTAGACCGCTTGGCGTTTATCTGTGAAGACGGTACCATGTTTGGTGAGGAATACACGCTGGTTAGTGTGGCTGACTATGTGTTGAGTCATACGCCCGGCAACACCGTTTCAAACCTCAGTTCTACACGTGCCCTGCGTGATATTACAGAGAAACATGGCGGACAGTACATGGCTTCAGCCGTTGGGGAAGTGAACGTTACCACAAAGATGAAGGAGGTGAATGCCGTGATTGGTGGTGAGGGAAATGGTGGAGTGATTTATCCGGAGAGCCATTATGGTCGTGATGCCTTGGTAGGTATTGCCCTCTTCCTCTCGTCTTTGGCTCAAAGAGGAGGGACGGTGAGCGAACTTCGCAAGACTTATCCTAACTACTGTATGGCGAAAAACCGTATTGACCTGACACCAGAGACCGATATCAGTGCTGTCTTGGATCGCATTAAGGAGATGTATGCGGATGAAAAAGTGACAGACATCGATGGTGTCAAGATTGATTTCGCTGATAAGTGGGTTCACTTGAGAGCCAGCAACACGGAGCCTATCATTCGTGTTTACAGTGAAGCTGCGACAATGGAAGAGGCTGAGAGTCTTGGTCGTAAGCTCATGGATGTGGTTTATGAAATGCAATAAGACGTATTGCTTGGTCGGCATCTGCCAACCATCAAACGTCAAAATCCCCAAGGCGGCACGTCGTCTTGGGGATTTTGATAAGTATGCGGAACATCTTTTCGCTGAGGCTTGTATGGAGTTTTAACTGAAAATCATGGTTCCCAGTGTTTTTGCCAACCATATCAGCAGGGCAATCATCATGGCAATGGCGATGATAAAGAATACAAGGAAGACCGCAGCTTGCAACGCCCGTTTGTTCACTTTCTTGATGATGGCTTTGTCGTCGTTGATGAATCCGTCGATGAGAGCCATGTTCTTCTTGTTAGAACGGTGGAAAAAATCTATGACATTGCCGACGTAGAACGGAATCAGTCCTAACAGCACGTCACGCAAAGTGTTGTTCAGCACTGCCAGGGTGAGCGGAATTGAATGCAGCTTAAACATGGCGAAGTAGACATGTGTCAAGCCGAATAAGGCGGTCACGGCGTCACCTATTCCTCCTGGTACCAAACCAGCGACACCATCAAGGTGGTAATTGTCCAGATAGATGGTGATGTGTTTTATGGCCTGGTATGGTTTGCTGTTCCGTAATTGTTCTTTTCTTTCTTGTGAGTTCATCGTTCTTACTGTCTTAATGGTCTTGTTTTTGTTCTTTCGAAAGGTCAACTATGGCTTGGATGTTGCGCATCAGTCCCTCGTATTTTGCTCGTTTTACCGCACTCTTTTTGAATAGTTGGCGGTATTCATCTTCTGAAAGCTGCATCCACTTGTCGCGTGTCATGGCCATGAACTCTGGCTTCGGTTGCAACTCTGGTGTGTTGTTGGGTATGGAGAAGCGGTTCCATGGGCATGCTTGCTGACAACGGTCGCAGCCGTAAACGGTATTTCCCATCTTCTCGGCGATATCTTTTGAGATGTCTCCACGGTTCTCTATGGTTTGGTAGGAGAGGCATCTGTTGGCGTCGAGCGGGCCGTCTTTGGTGATGGCGCCAGTGGGGCAGGCATCAATGCACGCATGACAATTGCCACAATGGCTGTGCATGGGTTCATCATAGTCTAACTCAATGGTCAAGAACAGCTCGCCAAGGAAGAACATGCTACCGGCTTTTGGGATGATTAGTTGGTGGTTACGGCCAATCCAACCCAGTCCTGCACGAGTGGCCCAATAACGCTCCAACACAGGTGCAGAGTCGCAGAAAGCCCGAAAATAAATACCGTCATCCTCCTTGTTCGGTTCATCCTGCATGCGCAATTCCTTGAAACCAAACGTCAATGCCAGCTGTCTCAGCTTTTTCTTGACAATGTCGTGATAGTCTTCACCGTAAGCATACGCCGCAAACTGTAGTTGATCGGAGGGAATGTGCTGTGCTGGTGTATAGTTCATGGCAACCGACACGATGCTTCTCACGCCCTTCATGAGCAACCGAGGGTCCAGTCGCATGTCGGTATGGTTGCGCATATAGTCCATATCAGCCTGTCGTCCCTCGTCAATCCACTGCCTTACATGTTGGGCGTGGGTGTCGTCAACGGCTTCAGCGCGTGCAATTCCGCAAGCAAAAAAGCCGAGGTTTAATGCCTCAGCCTTCAGCTCACTCGAAAGTCTTGAATTCATATCCTTGTTCTTTCAGCCATTTCAAGGCCTCTGGTAGGGCGTATCGTAGCTTATCAATGCTCTTTGTCGAATCGTGAAAGGTGATGATAGACCCGTTGCGGGCATATCGCTTGACGTTTCTCAACACATCTTCTGCCGTCATCCACTTGGAGTAATCTCGGGTCACCAAGTCCCACATCACGATTTGATAGCGCCTGGACAGCCACCAATATACCGACCATCGCATCCATCCATGGGGCGGGCGGAAGAGGTGGGCGTGTATCAGTTCGTTGGCTTTCTGGATGTTGATGCCATAGGTCAGTGCCCAATGTTTGAGCGACCCCATGTGGTTGAAAGTGTGATTACCCACCTGATGTCCTTCTTCTACGATGCGGTTGTACAGGTCGTGATAGCGTAGTACGTTCTCGCCCACCATGAAGAAGGTGGCTTTGGCATCGTATTCAGCCAGCGTGTCGAGGATGAAAGGCGTGGAACTGGGTATCGGACCGTCGTCGAAAGTCAGGTAAACCGACCGCTCATTTCTATCCATTCGCCACAGGGCGTTGGGGTATAACCACCGTAACCATTTGGCTGGTTGCTCAATGAACATGCTTTATTTTCTTCTTTTTCTTTAAGAATTGATGCCGAGAACCAATTAGTCTGACTGACATGCTTGTGTCCCGGCATCAACATTTATCATGAATCACTCTAAAGTGCGACCTCCTTTTCGTGCATATAGGTTGTACCGTCGGTTCAATTCGTCCATTTGTTTTTTGGCCCATGCGGTGTCGAAGAGTGACGTAATCTTGTTCACTTCCATCATGAGTTGGAAGTATAGCATGCAATCTTCTTGTGATGCAAGGAATCTAGTGCCATCCAAACTAAGGTACCAGTCTGCATATTGCGTATGGTCTTTCCATAGTTTTTGAAGGATATGCTTTGCCTTTGCTTTCTGTCCCAGCAGCACATAGGCGCGTGCCATGTCCAAAGAGCCACTCTTCCAGCTTATCGGTACATTGTATTCAGGTATCACACGTTCGGCCTTGGCCAAAGCCTTGGCAGCTTTATCGGTCTTGCCTTCCTTGAGTAGCTCTGTAGCCAGCTGTGCGAATAGGCGTCGGTGTGTCACGCACATGCCCATGGTGGTCTCGTCGATGTAGAGGCCTTTCTTCTCCAGTCCGCCATATTTGTAGCGGTTCATGAGGTTGTTGTAGGCCTTTTCGGTGTCGAAGTTCTTCACGCCGGGCTTGTTGGTGGTGAAAGGTGTGATGCGGTTCACCAGTCCTTCGCTCACGAAGTTGTCACCCAGGTTCATGTAATATCTGGCGGCAACGGTTGTGGCGACGTAAATAGGTCGTGTCCATCCGCATTCAGCAATCATCTCCAGCATCATCATGTTGCCCTTGTGCAGGGCGCGCTTGCCAGCCAGTGAGATTACCATCTTGTCGGGGATGGTGTCGGAAGCCATCATCATACCGCTCTTCCTCACGGCCTCTTTGTCGATGGTTACATATACCGTGTCGGTGGGGATGACGTGCCTGTCTTCGTCTTTCGACCGCATCCAGTACTTGATGATGTTCTTTAGCTCGAACGGCTCATCGCCGAATTGCTTCCTGGCCTCTTCGGGATAGTCCCTATAGTATTGCTCCAACTCTTTCTTCCACTCGCTCTGAATGGGCACAGCCTCGTTGGTTCCCGAGCAATAGTCTAATCTTGGCCAGCTGATAGGTACAGATGGCGAGTCGTAGGCAGGCCGCTTCATCTGATCAATGTACCAGTCGGTCTGCAGATAACTCAGGTTGCATACTCTGGCATCGGTCCGCACGCCCTCCACATCTTGGTTGTACCAAAGTGGGAAGGTGTCGTTGTCGCCGTTGGTGAAGAGTATTGGGTAGCCTTTATCCTGCAAGGTCATCAGGTAGTTCTGTCCAAAGTCGCGGCAGGTGTATCGCCCACTTCTGTCGTGATCGTCCCAGTTTTGGCTAGCCATCTGCACCGGTACCAGCAAACAGACTATGCCTGCAATGGCGGCCAGTACTGTCTCGTTGAATTTATTGAGATACTTCTTCAGTAGGTCGATGATGGCTGCAACGCCGATGCCACACCAGATGGCGAAGGCGTAGAACGATCCCGCATAGGCATAATCACGTTCGCGAGGCTGCAATGGAGTTTGGTTTAGATAGATTACAATGGCCAATCCTGTCATAAAGAACAGGAAGAATACCACCCAGAACTGACGGATGCCTCGTTTGCCACGCCATGCCTGCCAGAACAGTCCGATGAGTCCCAGCAGCAGCGGTAGCATGTAGTACACGTTGTGTCCCTTGTCGTTTTTCAGCTCGTCGGGCAGCTTGCTCTGGTCGCCCAGTCGTGGATTGTCAATCAATGGGATGCCCGAGATCCAGTTGCCGTGTTCCAGTTCGCCGTTGCCCTGTATGCCATTCTGGCGACCAGCGAAGTTCCACATGAAGTACCGCCAGTACATAAAGTTGCATTGGTAGCTCAAGAAGAAGCGCAGGTTCTCCCATTGCGTTGGCATTTTCACCATGATGTTTTCACCACAGCGGTCGTATGGCACCTGTGTACCGTCTACTCCGCCCATCCAACTCTCGTAAGCCGTGGCGTGGTCTGACGAGTGCATGCGCGGGAAGAGCATGTTCTGTGCGTAGATGTATTTGGAGTTGTGCGTCACAACAAAGTATGAGTCCTTCTCGTCCTTACTTGCTTTTTCCTTCTGTGCGTATATGGGTTCTCCCTCGGTCATACTGGGAATGCATTGGTTGCCCTGCACATCAAGCTTTACTTGGGAGGTATAAGCCTGTCCGTAGAAGAGCGGACGGTAGCCATATTGGTCTCTACTCAAGTATTTACCTAATGTGAAAATATCCTCGGGTGAGTTCTGATCCATCGGCGGGTTTGCTGCCGAGCGTATCACGATGAGCGCATAGCTCGAGTAACCTATCATGAGCATCAGCAGTCCCAGTAGCACAGTGTTCTTGATGCGCGCGCTGATGAGCGGCACTCGCTTCTTCTCAACCTTGTTTGTATAGTTGAGTACGAACCACAGCAGGGCCAACACTACCACGCCGATGCACACCGCACTCCAGCCATAGCCGTAGAACGGGATGCCCAACATGGCCACCGACAGCATGAAGGCAATGTTCATGCGGCGGTTGCTTTGTCCCACATAGCTCTCGTAGATGGCCCACACCACAGTGCTAACCAGCAATAGGATGTACACGATGGTACCTGTGTTGAACGGCATGCCGAGCGTGTTGACGAAGAAAAGTTCGAACCATCCGCCCACAGTGATGATGCCCGGGATGAGTCCGTACAGCACACCAGCTACTATGACAAACGAAACAAGCAGGGCAATGAGTGAGCCCTTGACCTCGATATCGGGGAACTTGCGGTATACAAACACCAGCACAATGGCCGGGATGCACAGCAGGTTGAGCAGGTGTACGCCGATGGATAGCCCCGTCATGTAAGCGATGAGCAGCAGCCAACGGTCGCTGTGGGGTTCGTCAGCGTGGTCTTCCCATTTCAAGATGAGCCAGAATACAACAGCCGTGAATGCCGATGAGTAGGCATACACCTCGCCCTCGACGGCCGAGAACCATGCCGTGTCGCTGAAACAGTAGATCAGTGCGCCCACCATGCCTGATGCCTCGATGGCGATGAGTTTTCCCAGTGACAGACTGTCCCAGTCTTTCAGGATAAGCTTGCGCGTGAGGTGCGTAATAGTCCAAAACAGGAACAGTACCGTGACGGCACTCAGCAGCGCGCTCATGATGTTGACCATGAGGGCCACCTTAGATGGATCACTCACAAACTGCGTGAACAGGTTGGCCGTAAGCATGAAGAATGGTGCCCCCGGCGGATGCCCTACTTCCAGTTTGTAACCTGTGGTGATGAACTCTGGACAGTCCCAGAAGCTGGCTGTCGGCTCTACAGTAAGACAGTAGGTGATGGCAGCCACGAGGAAGGCAACCCATCCAACCACATTATCTACTAATCTGAATTGTTTCATTGATATAATGATAAATAATAATTTTGCATCCTATTGATAGGCTGTCCTTTCTTTGCTTGTTATGCTATTTGTAAGCAAAAAACTCGTTGATGGTCAACGTAACAACCTATATTTTGCAAAGGTACGCAAAAACTATTAAAACAAGCGGGGTGAAAGACTTAAAAAATGTGACATCGGCATTTGTGAAAAGATTGGAGGATACGGATGCCCGATGATGAACCTTTTACCTTTATTCGGATTTTTCGCTGGCCAGTCTTTCCTTTCTCTCTATCGCTTCTTTTGCTTTTTGTTTCAACCGTGCGATGCGTTCCAACGCATGACGACGAGTATGGATGATTTGGTAGCGGTAAACCAAACAGGTGAGTAGGAAATAGGCCAGTACCTGAACCCATAAAACTTGGTATTCTGTTTTGATGTCAGCCAGCGTGGCTCCCATGCCATTGATGCGCAAGAATCCCCTTATACCGAAGGTGGATGGGAACAGATAGGACACACCTTTCCAAATTCCAGGTATGTTGTGTTGAGGCCATGAAATGCCTGTCATGAATAATAGGGGGATGGATGTGAAAACAACCAGTAGGATGACGTTCTCGCGATAGCGAACCATACACGACAAGGCCATGCCGAAGAAGATGCAAGCCAGGATGTATGGAACGAGCAGTCCCAACAGTGCAGCTCCAGAAGCAAGGGTGGTAAAGCCGAAAAGCTTGGGCACAACCAATGCAAGGTAAGCTCCAATGACTGCATAGAGCATGAAGTAGGCCATGGATTTGCCCATGACGATGCGGAATATGCCATTGTAATGTCGGCTGATGGGTACAAGGTCTTTGTAGCGATTGTTCTCTCTGGCTGTTCCTGCAGCCAGGCCGATGCCCAACAACAGCGTCTGCTGCATAATCATCATCAGCACGCCGGGGATGAGCGCATTGCCGTATCCGCCCGTCGAATTGAATATTTGAACATCGTCCACGGCCAGAGGTTGTGCTGCAATCTCATCATCTCTGTTGGTGTATCCGCCCGCCTGTTGCAGCTGCAGCTCGGTGTTCAGCATGCCGGCCACTTCTTGTGTGCTTTGATAAATGGCTTTATAAGTGAGCATCAGGCTCATGTCGCAGTAAAGGCTGACGTGGGATTGCTTCCCTCGGTATAGTTTGTTTGAGAAGTCAGCGGGAAAATACAGGATGCCGTGAACTTTTTGTCGAGCCACCAGTTCACGTGCTTCGTTTAAGCTGTTGACATGGTAAGTCACCTTGGTGCCGGGTGTAGCGTCTACCGAACGAATGAACTGACGGCTAAGTTGTGATTTGGAAAAGTCAACAACAGCAACCGGCACTTCGCGTGTCACTTCGTTCGTGTAAGCCCAAGAATAAAGGAGAGGATAGAGAAGTGGCACCAAGATGCAAAAAATCAGCACGCCTTCATCGGTCACGGAAGAGCGTATCTCCTTGACCCAGATATAACACATATCCTGGATGCCTTCTTTGATTCTCTGGAAGAAACTTTCGTTCATGTTTGCTTGTTTCTTGTCTTTAAACTTCTATTGGGTTGCTTTGCTTATCTTACGTCCTGTTAAGGTATATATACATAGGTGAGCATGGCTCGCTTGATGTTGCGCAGGGTGAATACCGGCAGTATGATGAAGATGCACAGTGCCAGGAGATTGAACCAAGCGTCTGCCAGCGGGAAGCCGTTGAAGATGCACTGTTGGTAAATCATGTAGTAGTGCCTGAGAGGGAAAAGTTGTGCCATGGCCTCAATCATCGGGCTCATGGAGAACACCGGATATGTGGCGCCGCTGGCCGTAAAGCCCAGTACGGCCCAGAGAGAGCATACACTCATGGACATGCGCAGTGAGGGTACCAGCCCAAAAGCAAAGATGCCAAAGCCCTGTCCAGCCAGCACCGTGAGCAGTCCGAGCAACAAGATGGGAAAGAGACCGCCTGGGTGTGGAAAGCCCAGGACATAGTAGATGTAGAATTCAAAGGCGTAGAAGATGGTTAGGAAGATGATGGTTTGCGGCAGCATCTTTCCTGCAATGGCCACATAAATGTTGTTGTCAGCCATGGCCAGCCACTTCTTTGATTCTTTGAACTTGAGTTCCGTACCAATGGAATAGGCAGAGATGAGAAACATGAAGATGAGCAATACGCCTGGAATCATGGTCGTGGAGAGGTAAACATTGTAGTTGGCCAATGGATTGTTGATCATGTGCAGGTCGATGGCGATGGGCTGTAAGAAGGTTCTAACCTCGTCATTGGTCTTCCCCATGGCTGTTAGTTTGGCAGAAGCAACTCCTGCCGAACCGAGCGTCGTAATGGTTTTCAAATCCTTGTACAGCGTAGAGCCAGCTACGAGTGACACACTGCTGTAATAAAAAGAGATTTTTGGTTGGCGTGCACTGGTGAGGTCGCTTGTCATGCCTTTCGGAATGAGCAGAAAAGCATATATCTCGTTGCGCTGGATAGCCTGCCGGGCATCGTTCATGTTGGAATAATGTGCCACGACATGGCTCATCTGGTAGGAGTCAAGATTGCG
>URFI01000077.1 GCA_900547085.1 uncultured Prevotella sp. | reverse complement strand
GACAGGTAAGGTTCAGGTGAATCAATGACATCCTGGATGTTGTCGTGACCTTGAATGACGTTGGCGAGTTTGCCTTCTTTGTCAGGAACCATGATGGCAACGATGGCACCCCCGTAGTTGGTGATGGCTATTTCGTTGCCAACATTATTTTTGAGAATATAAAGATCTGTATTTTTTCCGTCTATGGCGGTTTGAAAATCCTTGGACTTCAATCCACAGAGGTTTTCTGTTTCTGTTGTGTTCGTCATAAAAATAAGTTTTTAGTTACTTGATGCTTTTGCAAAGTAACTGAAAAAAAATGAATATGACAAACTTAAGTCATAAAAAAACATTGACTTTTGGTGTTAAAATCTATTAAAGTATCATTGTTTGAGAAAGGTCAATAAATCGGCTACCACATAACTACTTCCACCGATGAAAATGAAATCCTGCGCATCTGCGTCATGCATGGCTGCTTGGTACGCATCCTTCACGGTTGGGAACGCTTTTCCATGGAGATGGTTTTCACGACCTAATTGTGCAACTTTTTCAACAGGAAAAGCGCGTTGACATGAAGGTTGTGTCCAATAGTATTGTGCATTCTTTGGCAACATTTTCATGATTGTCGACAGGTCTTTATCGTCCACCATGCCAAATACAATTCTCATTTGCGCACAATCTTGTTGCGCCAATTGTTGACTCAGATAGGTCCATCCGCCTACATTGTGTCCCGTGTCACAATAGGTTGCCGGCGACTTTTGAATGCATTGCCATCTTCCCAATAGTCCAGTGGTGGTCGAAACCTGTTTGAAGCCTTGGCGAATACTGTTGTCTGACAACTTGATGAGGTCGTAATTCTTCAGCACTTTCACTGCATTCAAGACGGTGTTGCCATTTTTGTCTTGATAATTCCCCATCAAGTCACCATGAATTTCTCCGAATGACTGCGTGTCATAAATTCTTTCTTGCAACGCATTATCATACCTAGAGGCGATGATTTCATTGTTATCTTCTGCGAAAATAAGCGGAGCGTCATGTTGGTTTGCAACTTCTTCAAACACGTTTTTCGTCTCTGCCGTTGTCTCACCCACCACCACAGGAATGCGGTTTTTGATGATACCGGCTTTTTCTTTGGCGATTAATGGCAGTGTGTTACCCAGAAATTGCGTGTGATCCAGACTGATGTTGGTAATGATTGATAGGATAGGGGTGATGATGTTGGTACAATCGAGCCTACCTCCCAGTCCCACTTCTATAATCGCAACATCAACTTTTTGTTCTGCAAAATATGTAAATGCCAGTGCTGTTGTCAGTTCAAAGAACGAGGGATGAAGGGGTTCAAAGAAACTTCTTTCTTCTTCTACAAATCTAATAACGCGGTCTTGGTCGATACATTGGCCGTTGACGCGTATGCGTTCCCTGAAATCAATGAGGTGAGGAGAGGTGTAAAGTCCTACTTTATACCCTTCTGCTTGCAGAATCGAGGCTAGTGTATGCGAGCATGATCCCTTGCCATTGGTGCCTGCTACATGAATGGTCTTATATTGTCTGTGTGGATGATTAAAATGCTCATCCAGTGCCAGGGTGTTTGTTAAGCCTTCTTTGTAGGCCGATGCGCCCACATTTTCAAACACAGGGGTTGCGTGGAAAAGGTAATCAATTGTTTCTTCGTATGTCATCTTAAATCAAAAAAATGCAGTTGATGCTAGCCATCAACTGCGAGTTTAACTTAATCAAAATAATTTCTGAACTTCTTGAAGATGGACCGCTTGGTCACGTTGTCGCCTTTGAAATTATCATTATTGCGCAAACTCTCCAACATGTTCTTTTCCTCGCGACTCAAAGTCTTTGGTACGAACACGCTGATGTGGACCACCAAGTCACCTTTCCCGCTGCCATATCCTTGCACAGCGGGCAGTCCTTTGCCTCTCAGGCGCAATGTCTTCCCAGGTTGTGTACCGGCATCAATCTTGATTCTAACGCGCGTTCCCTCCAGTGTGGGTATCTCCACCTCACCACCAAGGGCCGCAGTTGGGAAGTCAAGCAGCAGATTGTAAACGATGTCCTGACCATCACGAATGAAAGTATCGTTTTCCTCTTCTTCGATGTACACCTGAATATTCCCGCTGATACCGTTTCGTTGGCCTGCGTTACCCTTGCCCGGAACGTTCACGACCATGCCTTCTGCCACGCCTGCCGGTATTTTAATCTCAACGATTTCCTCGCCTTTAACCACTCCGGTACCATGACACTGATGGCATTTGTCCTTGATGACGGAGCCTTCACCATGACAGGTTGGACATTCTGTTTGTGTTTGCATCATGCCCAGCATGGTTCTTACCGTCTTGACAACAACACCACTTCCGTGACAGGTAGGGCAGGTCTCTGACTTACTTCCGTTTTCTGCACCACTACCATGACAGTGTGTACAGGTAACATCCTTTTTTACTTTAAACTTTTTGGTAACTCCGGTTGCGATTTCTTGTAGTGAGAGTTTCACTTTCAACCGTAGGTCTGATCCTCTGTATTGAGGGCGTTGTCTACTGCCTTCGCCACCAAATCCACTGAATCCACCAAATCCTCCATGCCCGCCAAATACATCACCGAACATAGAGAATATGTCGTCCATGGAGAATCCGCCAGTTTCTCCGAACCCTCCAAATCCCCCTGCACCGGGAGCGTTAAAGCCAAACTGATCGTACTGTTGTCTCTTTTGCGGATCATGCAATACGTCATAGGCCTCGGCTGCTTCCTTGAATTTCTCTTCAGCTTCCTTGCTGTCGGGGTTGCGGTCGGGGTGATATTTGATAGCTAGTTTGCGGTAAGCTTTCTTTATTTCGTCTTCTGAAGCGTTCTTGTCAATGCCAAGCACTTCATAGTAATCACGTTTTGCCATTTATTTAATCCTATATATACTCTCTTATATACTCTCTTATATACACTATTCCTCGTTTACTGGCCTACAGCCACTTTAGCATGTCTGATGACCTTTTCGTTTAGGGTGTATCCTGTTTGCACACAATCTATTACTTTTCCTTTTTTGTCTTCTTCTACACCAGGAACCATGGCAACGGCCTCATGAAAATCTACATCAAAATCTTTGTCCTTTGTCTCGATTTTCTTGACGCCTAAGCCCTCTAATGTGGTTTGAAGTTTCTTGAAAATCAACTCCCAACCCTCTTCCAATGCCTGGATATCCTCTGTGTTTGCTGAATTTGCTGCTGCTCTTTCCATGTCATCAAGGATGGGCAGAATGGCCGAAACCGTTTTTTCGCTACCATTGAAAATCAATTCAGCCTTCTCTTTTTGCGTGCGTTTTTTGTAATTTTCGAACTCTGCAACAGTGCGTAGATATTTGTCTTTCAGTTCATCAAGCTCGGCTTGTGTCTTCTGAAGCGGATTTTCTTTAGTTTCTGAAGTATCTTCTACTTCTTCTGTTTCTTTCTGTTCCTCCGAAACTTCGGCGTTCGCTTCATTGTCTACTGTAGCTTGTGTGTCCACATCACCTTCTTTATTTTTAAGAATGTCTTCTTCCGCTTGGTGCTTCAATTTATTTTTATTGCTCATTTTCCTTATAATTGATAATTCTTCTGTTATATCATAGCAAAAAGCTTGCCAAGTTTGAATCGCTTGTCAAGCTGTTTTGTCTTTGTAAGATACTGCTATAGAAAGCACGCCGTTCTTTCTCAAGAATTATACATCTTTTCTTTCAGTTCTTTGATTTGCTCATCATAGATATACTCATCGTATTCCATTAGTTTGTCTATGGTGCCATTCGGTGTCAATTCGATGATGCGGTTGGCAACCGTCTGAATGAATTCATGGTCATGACTGGAGAACAGAATGTTACCCTTAAAAGACACAAGGTTGTTGTTAAACGCCTGGATGCTCTCCAAATCCAGGTGGTTGGTTGGTGTGTCTAATATCAGGCAGTTGGCATTTTTCAGTTGCATGCGAGCAATCATGCAGCGCATTTTTTCACCACCCGATAGCACGTTGACCTCTTTCAACACTTCCTCGCCAGAGAACAGCATGCGACCCAGATAGCCTTTCATAACCACCTCGTTGCCCGTCCCAAACTGGCTGAGCCAGTCCACAAGATTCAGCTTTGAGTTGAAATATTCGGCATTGTCGAGTGGGAGATAGGCGGTGGTGATGGTCACACCCCATTTGTATGTACCCGCATCAGCCTGTCGATTGCCGTTGATGATTTCGAAGAGCGCTGTCATGGCTTTCGGGTTATGGCTCAAGAAAACAATCTTCTCATCTTTCTCTACATTAAAACTAACGTTGTCAAAAAGTACCGTTCCATCGGTGTCGACCGCCTTGAGTCCTTCAACTTCCAGAATCTGATTGCCTGGTTCTCGATCCATTTGGAAGATAATTCCAGGATATTTTCTACTCGACGGACGAATTTCCTCCACATTCAGTCGTTCCAACATCTTCTTGCGAGAGGTGGTTTGCTTACTTTTTGCCACATTGGCAGAGAACCGTCTGATAAACTCTTCCAGCTGCTTGCGCTTCTCTTCAGCTTTCATCTTTTGGTTCTGAGCCTGACGCAATGCCAGCTGAGAACTCTCATACCAGAACGAATAGTTGCCTGAGAATACCGTTACTTTACCAAAATCGATGTCAACGGTCTGTGTGCTGACGGCATCCAGGAAGTGACGGTCGTGACTAACCACCAACACCGTTTGCTCTACATTGCTCAAATACTCTTCCAACCACTGCACCGAGTCAAGGTCCAAGTCGTTGGTAGGCTCGTCAAGCAATAAGTTTTCCGGATTGCCAAACAAGGCTCTTGCCAGCATGACGCGCACTTTCTCGTTGTTCGAAAGCTCAGCCATCTGCTTGTTGTGCAAGTCTTCTTTGATACCAAGATTCTGCAAAAGCTGGGCTGCATTGCTCTCAGCTTCCCATCCGTTCATTTCTGCGAACTTCAGTTCCAAATCTGCTGCGCGATTCCCATCTTCTTCCGTCATCTCGGCTTTGCCGTAAAGGGCTTCGCGCTCTTTCATGTTGTTCCACAAAGGCTCGTGCCCCATCAGCACGGTGTCCATCACCTTGAATTCATCATATTTAAAGTGATCTTGTTCGAGTACCGACAAACGCTCACCTGGTCCCAGCTCAATGGTCCCTTTGTTTGGCTCCAAATCGCCGCTGATGGCTTTCAATAATGTTGATTTCCCTGCACCGTTGGCACCTATAATCCCATAGATGTTTCCGCGAGTGAATTTGATGTTGACGTCCTTGTAGAGCACTCTCTTGCCGAATTGGATGGCAAGATTTGAAACTGTTATCATGTTCTTTACCTTAACTATTTATGATTTGGGTGCAAAGGTAATCATTTTTATCTACAATTTTGGTGCAACTGGCTGATAAATTGCACCAGCCAGTCGTTGTTATTCCGCCAACTTGTATGGGGTTTTAACAGCGGCATGTGCGGCTTTTTGTGCCGTCAACGCATCTTTGGCCGTTACTTTTGCGGGACGGAACTTCTTACCTACACAGCTTTTTCCCGTCAGTGCTTCTGCCCATGTACATGCAGCGATGTAGCGGCCTATGCCCAAATCCAAGTGAAAACCGTCGCGGTTAAGGTGATCGCCAAGATAGGTGGCGCGAGCGTTTTGCACAGCCGTACCAGAAGGAATGACGAAATGGATGTCAGGATGATGCTCCAAGTTTTGGCGAACGGCATCCCGAATGGCATTGTACATGGTCATTTGGTCATTGTTGTAACTCTTGAATCCTCCGTGTTTTGAATATTGTGGATAGGCCCACGTCATGTGAAAACCTATGCGCGGATTCTTGTTCGTTGCAATCGCCTTGACGTATCGGATGAGGTTTGTCTGAAAAGGTTCGTAGGTGCGATACAAACCAGCGTCGTGACTTACTTGCTGAAAGGTGATGACACTGATAGTCGTTTATTACTTATTTTTAGTGTAATTGTCCCATGAAATAAGGTGTTGATAGACATCAAATTATGCTGTCTTTTCAAACTCATGGAGTTTACGCGCCAAAGTCATGGAGTTTAGACGTTAAAGTCATTGACTATGAGGCGTAAAGTCAATGACTTTAAAGCGGCACTTTAATATCATGGAGATTCCTCTCTGGGAAGATGCCGTAATCGTGCCGCTTTCGCCAGATGAGGAAGGTTTGATGTCGTTCTAGCATTTTAAGAAAAATTGCTGCGGCGGTCGATAATTTTTATTACCTTTGCCTTAAAATTCAACGAGTTGAACTAAACGATGGTGCGAACTATTTTCCAGATTCTCTTCATTTCATTCATGGTTTCTTTCCCCCTCCATGGGTTTTCGCAAGTTAATCTGAGTGAAGGAAAGCTGACGATAGACCAATCGCTACAGCGCCTGGCGAAACGCCTGTTGCAAAACAAGCAGGGCAGTATTGTGGCCATCGAGCCAGCTACAGGGCGAGTGCTTGCGCTGGTTAGTAACGACAAGTTGGACGATGGCGTCAATCGTGCCATATCCACATCTTATTCGCCCGGATCCACTTTCAAGGTGGCTCAAGCCTTGTTCATGCTGTCAGAAGGAGCCATAGACACGAAGAAGACGTATGCTTGTCACCATGGTTTCTCGTTCAATGGCATTCGTATTGGCTGTCATCCACATCGCACGCCGCTGTCAATGATTCAAGCCATTGGACAATCGTGTAATGCATTTTTTTGCAAATCGTTCCAAGAAACAATCGACAACCGGCAGCTGTATCCATCACCTTCCGCCGCCATCAATCGGTGGGCCGACTACATGCACAGCATGGGACTGGGCGTATCGCTTGGCATTGATTTGGAAAATGAAGGCCGTGGATTGATTCCTGATTCGGCTTATCTGCAAAACCTGCACAGGAAATGGAACGGAACAACCATTATGTGGGTAGGAATGGGTCAGGGGGAAGTAAAAACTACGCCTTTACAACTCTGCAATTTGGCTGCACTGGTTGGTAATCGCGGTTATTACATCACTCCCCATATTCACGAAAACGTCCCTGGGAACGCCGTTGACACCACACGACACCACTGCATGGCCACGCCCGAGGCTATTGACGTTGTCATCAAAGGCATGCGAGCAGCCGTCAAAGGAGGCACGGCACACGCCATCAATGCTCATCAATATGAAATATGTGGCAAGACCGGAACCGCTGAAAACAAGGGGGATGACCATTCTACCTTCATGGGTTTCGCTCCAAAAGATTTGCCTCGCATCGCTGTGAGCGTATATGTTGAGAATGGTGGTTTCGGTGCTGATTTGGCTGCACCGATGGCCTCTCTCATCATCGAGCAATACCTCAATGGCCGACTATCTGAGAAGTCGGCCCAAAAGGCTGAACGATGGGCGAAAAAGAAAGTGAAAATCACCCCGATAGAAATTCCCATTACACTTGATGACATGTGATGGTGGTCATGAAAAAAGGAGGGTTGAAGTTATGTTCTTCTTCACCTACGTCCCTCACAATCACGAGAGTTCAATATGATCCGCGTTACAATGTGTAAAGTCAATATTGTGACGACCTTGTTTTTTTTCTAATGGAAATTTTTGCAATTTCAAGAATATTTTACTATCATTGCAGGTACATACTATAATTAAAGTTTGCCTATGAAAAGAATCTTTATTTGAATATACTTTTTAACGGGTAAGCTAACTATGGATTTTTACCAGCATAATTACTTGATTTGTACATTCATATTCTCTCGATACCCTAAGCAACCAAGAATTCTTGCTAATCATTTTCCAACTAATATATAATCTAATACTATCAGCTATGAAGAGAATTTACATGAACCTAACATTTTTATGTCTCCCACTTCTTACGATGGCGCAATCCAGAATTGCCTATGCCTATGATGCCTCAGGCAACCGTATCAAGCGGGAAATTATCATGCAACCCTCGAAAGCGAAGCAGCAAACCTTTGAAACGGAAGGACAGGTTTTCTCTGAGATGCTTCAAGAACACGATGTCAAGATATACCCCAATCCAACAGACGGTGTCTTGAAAGTTAGAATTTCTGGAATAAAGAATACGGACAAATGCTCCTTGGCCATCTATACCATGCGAGGGGATAGAGTCATGTTGGATGATAGGCAACAATATAATTTTGATGTCAACATCAGCAATCAGCCTGCCGGCACCTACTTGCTTAGAATAACTATCAACAACCAATCGACTACCTGGAAAATTATTAAGAAATAATGAAAACACACTTGAAAGTTTTTTTTCTTTGCCTTCTGTCGCTTTGTTTGACGACCTGTATACAAGCCGCGGTCACATCTGGTTTCAGTGCCAGTCGGGATACGATTCCGCGTGACAGCCTGCATGGCATAGGCACTGGTATAAATGAGGTATTAGCAGAAAACATGTCTGCACAGCCATCGAAGCACATCCAGCTCGCCCCGGGGAGGAGACCAGCAGAATTTGATACGATGGTAGTTGATTCAACGAGAATAGTTGAACCTATAGAGCCCGCCCCTATATTGGATCCTGATCCCAGTTGTTCTGTCGGAACCCTTGGTGGAAGCTTTTCAGTCGGTCGCTCTGGAGCTGCAACCTACAATTTGCAATTTGAAGTTCCTCATGGTGGCTCACTGACACCGCAAATAGGGTTATCATACAATAGTCAATTAAATGGATACGGACTGGCAGGGTATGGATTCAGCATCACGGGAATCTCCGCCATCACCCGAGGTGGATACGATTTGTTCCATGACGGATGGCAGGGTGGAGTTACCTATACGGCGGTGGATAACTTGTTACTTGACGGCAAGCGCCTGATACTCCAATCGGGTACTTCAGGACAAGACGGAGCGACCTATACAGTAGAGGGCGACCCATTTACAAAAGTGGTTGTGCATGGAAATTACGGCACCAGCGAGGCAACTACATGGTTTGAGGTGACTACCAACACGGGTATGACCTATCAATACGGCAACTCAGCCAGTTCAAAAGTAACATATAGAAACAAAAGCGGCCGTGCGCGCATCGCCTCATGGTATGTCAACCGGGCAACTGACAAATACGCCAACTACATCACTTATGAGTATGCAATCAGCAATCTTAGCATCAGACCCATTACCATCACTTATGGTACTAACTCAACAAAGAGTCGTGGAATAGTCAATCGAGTGAGTTTCACCTATCGGGGACTCGGAGAAAACGCCAGACCGTTTACCATTGAAGACCAGCTGGGAAAGATAGACATGTGTCTTTCTGCCATTACAACAACATGTAACAACACCATATACCGAAAATATACATTTAGTTATGCTGATAATTCTGATTACACCAATAAGAAATGGACTCGCCTGGTGAGAATTGAGGAGCAAAATGGCGAGGGCAAAAAACTTTCTCCCGTACATCTGGTCTGGGAAAGCCTACCTTACTTTAATGTCCAATCAACCCAATTGGATGTTCCGACAAAAGATGGTAGCAGTATAGTTGAAGAAACCAGCAAAATGTTCTTGTCGGCAGACCTCAATGGCGATGGTGTCAGTGATATCATACGGATAGCACCTGTGAAAGTTACAACTGCCGTTTGGCCTGGTGGTGGTAAATGGAAGTACTATACATATGTTTATGTAAGCAGAGACCCGTTGGCGGAATTAATTTAAGTTGATAAATATGA
>URFI01000076.1 GCA_900547085.1 uncultured Prevotella sp. | reverse complement strand
TGGTGGGCGTTTCCATCGATGGTCCTGAAGAGTTTCACGATGAGTACCGGCGCAACAAAGCCGGCCGACCTTCATGGCGTCAGGTGATGAGAGGCATCAACTGCCTGAACAAACATCAAGTAGAATGGAACGCCATGGCCGTAGTCAACGATTTCAATGCCGACTATCCACTCGATTTCTATCAATTCTTCAAGGACATAGGTTGCCACGACCTACAATTCACACCAATCGTCAAACGGATATCTACCCATGCCGACGGGCGGCATCTCGCATCCATGGCTGATGACGCGCAAGCAGAGTTGGCTGACTTCTCGGTTACGCCCGAGCAGTGGGGACACTTTCTTTGCACTGTTTTCGACCAATGGGTACGCAACGATGTGGGTTCTACTTTCGTGCAGTTGTTTGACACCACCCTGGCCAATTGGATGGGCATGGAGGGCAGCTTGTGCACCATGGCCAGAGAATGTGGGCATGCCGGCGTGATGGAATACAACGGTGACGTGTATTCGTGCGACCACTTTGTTTTTCCCGAGTACAAACTTGGCAACATTCGCGACAATACCTTGACAGAGATGATGTACAGTGAGCGTCAACGAGCCTTTGGACAAAACAAATACCGCTCTTTGCCACAGCAGTGCAAAAGTTGCCACTACCTCTTCGCCTGTCACGGTGAATGTCCCAAAAACCGATTCTCTGAAACGGCCCAGGGTGAGCCTGGACTGAACTATCTGTGCCAAGGTTACTACCATTTCTTTGAGCATGTAGCCCCATACATGGATTTCATGAAGCGCGAACTCACGGCTCACCGTCCTCCATCCAACGTCATGGAGGCAATCAAGAACGGCCTATTATAAGAGCATACCGTAAACCACTACCCTTTTATAACTATTCTGTGGCAGAAAACGCCTTATCGCTTTCTTCTCTCATGTGAGGAAGAATACCTGTGCGTCTGGTGCCTCGCAGGTCGTTTTGATCTTTACCTTGGCGCGCTCGCTCCATGTATCAAAGCCATAAGTGAGCGACTGCTGGTCGTTGGTTTCAAGCAAATGGCGCAACACTTGTGGGTGTGCGCCATTGTTATAATCACATTCAAAACTGATCAGGTCTGCCTCTTCTTTCTGCTTATTTGTTGAGTTTGATGGCCAATTTCTCCAACATATCTTTGGTCATGCTTTCCAAATCATAGGTTGGATTCCATCCCCATTCAGCACGGGCGCAACTGTCATCCATCCTATCGGGCCAGCTTTCAGCAATGCTCTGCTTCAGTGGATCCACGTCATACACCATTTCAAACTCGGGTTTTTGCTCCTTGATGGCCGCATAAATCTCCTCTGGGTCGAAGCTCATCGACGCGATGTTGAACGCATTGCGGTGTATCAACTTGTCTGGATTGGCCTCCATGAGCATGATGGCAGCCTTCAACGTATCGGGCATGTAGATCATGTCCATCTTGGTTCCGGCCTTGATGGGACAAACAAAGCGGTCTCCGCGAACGGCATTGTAATAGATGTCGACGGCATAGTCGGTGGTACCACCACCAGGAGGAGTGACGTACGAGATGACGCCCGGGAACCTTACCGCGCGCGTGTCTACGCCATATTTATGAAAATAGTAATCGCTGAGCAGCTCGGTGGTCACCTTTGAAACGCCATAGATGGTCTGTGGGCGCTGAATAGTGTCTTGCGGCGTCATGTCATGCGGCGTGGTAGGGCCGAACGAACCTATCGAACTGGGGGTGAATACGGCACAATGATTCTCGCGCGCCACCTCCAAAATGTTCCATAGGCCATCAATGCCAATCTTCCAAGCCAGCCTTGGTTTCGACTCTGCCACCACAGAGAGCAGGGCGGCGAGGTTGTAGATGGTGTCAATGTGATAGTCTTTAACCACCTTCGCGATGAGTTCCGCGTTCGTGACATCAGCTACGGCCGACGGTCCACTCTCCTTTAGTTCACCGGTAGGCTCTGCTCCGATGATGTATCCAGCCACAACATGACTGTTACCATACTGTTTACGTAGTTCTCTGGTCAACTCCGAACCAATCTGTCCGGTTGACCCAATGACCAAAATGTTCTTCATTATTTTACTTGTGTTTTAACCCTTAGTAGACGATTTGGTGCAAAAATAGCGCAAGCCGAACATAGAGAAAGTTTATTTTCTATATTGAGACGCTGCTTGTTTTATGCAAAATAACAACTTTTTTTTGACATCCCCGAAAAATTCTGGTAAGAATTTGTAAGTCAATCCTACTTTTTATAAAAAATAACATGAAAGCCGTTGCCATGTCACCATTCAGTCCCATGTCTATTGAGAGTTTACTTTAGCAACTAATTGAATCAACGAAACTCCTATTACGTTCTTTACAATAAAGGCCACAGCAATGCCCTATCGTTTCGCTAATTCATTTAAGATGTCATTTCGGTGGCCACAGGAAGCCCATAAACCATATTTATTTTAAGTTTTTGCTGCATTTTATTTTAAGTTTTTGTGCTGTTTTATTTGTAGTTTTAGATGTGATTGTTTGCCATTTTACCTTAGTTGTAACCTACATACGCCACATTTTTTCCCACGCGTTTTATTTTTAAACGAAGGAGCCAGGCACTTTTTATAAAAAATAACATGAAATCCGTTGTCATGTCAAAAATAATGACTTACTTTGTAGGAAGAACAAATTAAAAACCTAATATTATGTACGGTAAAATGAAAGAACATCTTAGTCAGAGCCTCGATGCACTAAGAGAAGCAGGTCTATACAAAGAGGAAAGAATCATTGAGAGTCCGCAAGACGCAGCCATCACGGTGAAAGGGAAGGAAGTGTTGAACTTTTGTGCCAACAACTATCTGGGACTTTCCAACCATCCGCGCCTGATTGAGGCGTCCAAGAAGATGATGGATCGCCGCGGGTTCGGCATGTCTTCGGTTCGTTTTATCTGTGGCACACAAGACATTCACAAAGAGTTGGAAGCCGCCATCAGCGAATATTTCAAGACCGAGGACACCATTCTCTACGCAGCGTGCTTTGATGCCAACGGCGGATTGTTCGGCGCATTGCTCACCGACGAAGACGCTATCATCTCGGATGCGCTCAACCACGCATCCATCATCGACGGCGTCAGGCTATGCAAGGCCAAGCGTTACCGCTATGCCAACGGCGACATGGCCGAGCTGGAAAAGTGCCTGAAAGAAGCACAAGCACAGCGTTTCCGCATCATCTGCACCGACGGCGTGTTCTCGATGGATGGCAACGTGGCACCGATGGATGAGATTTGCGACCTGGCAGAGAAGTATGATGCCTTGGTGATGGTAGACGAGAGCCACTCGGCAGGTGTGGTTGGCGCCACCGGTCACGGCGTGAGTGAACTGAAAGACACCTACGGCCGCGTGGACATCTACACGGGAACGTTGGGCAAAGCCTTTGGCGGTGCACTCGGAGGATTCACCACTGGCCGCAAGGAAATCATCGACATGCTGCGCCAAAGCAGTCGTCCGTACCTCTTCTCCAACTCGCTTGCACCGAGCATCATCGGCGCCAGTCTGGAAGTTTTCAAGATGTTGAAGGAGGGCAACAGCCTGCATGACAAGCTGGTGGAGAACGTTACCTACTTCCGCGATAAGATGTTGGCAGCAGGATTTGACATCAAACCCACGCAGAGTGCCATCTGTGCCGTGATGCTTTACGACGCGCCACTGTCACAGAAATATGCGGCAAAATTGCTCGACGAGGGCATTTACGTCACCGGGTTCTACTATCCAGTAGTTCCGAAGGGCGAAGCTCGCATCCGCGTTCAGCTCTCTGCCGCTCACACGCGCGAACAACTGGACAAGTGCATCAATGCTTTTATCAAGATTGGCAAGGAGTTGGATGTGCTGAAATAATATGCGTGCGACATCTAACGCACCTTTTAAAAAAACAAACTTTTCTATAGAATTCAACGCTGTGCGGCTCTGGCTGTGCAGCGTTTTTTTATATTGCAGATTGGTAATCATAACATGTTGAATATCAACGGCAAAAATCCAGCTCGGCAAAAGATATGGAATTAGGGCACAAACGACATGCCTTTGGTGCTCAACCTCAATCACTTTGCCGCCCAATCTGCATGTTATTGAAAACCAATGCCGCGCGCGAAGGAAAAACAATAAGGGTGGCATGTCAAAAAGCAGAAACTTTTTTTTTTGACACGCCACCACTTTAAAACATCGGAATGATGATGCCATCTGTGGCTTTTGTGGACGCACTTACCTGTCCAGTCCGCAAAAGCAATCAAGCGTCATGGCTTTCTCGGAATCTCACGGATGTAGATGTCACGATAGCTCACCTTGCTGCCGTGCGCCTGCAATTCTATCTGCTCGATAGAAGGGATGGGCTGTTTGCGATCCCAATAGTTTTCCATCACCACGTTGTTCACCACCAGTTCGCCATTTAGCCACACGGTGACCCTATCTCCTATCATCTTAATTCTGAACGTATTCCACTCGCCCACTCGCTCGTCGGCCACTTTCGAAGGTTTACTTTCGTACACCTTATTATTATAGAGTCCGCCAGATCCCACTTGCGCACCTACATGTACACGAGCCGTATCCCAAATCTGCACCTGCGGAGTGCCGCGCAGATAGATGCCCGCATCGGGTTCTTTGCCATGATGCAACTTCCAGTCGACCAGCATTTCAAAATCACCATATTGACGAACGGTGCAAAGATTGTCGCCTTTCCCCGTAAAAACAAGCACTCCATTTTCTACAACCCAACTTTTCTTGGCTTGTGCATCGGCCTTCACCTGCGCCGCAGCCAGTTCCTGACTGGACATTTGTAGTCGTTTGATGGGATTGGCTACCAAGCCCTTCCAGCCTGTCAAATCCTTTCCATTGAACAGACTGACGAAGCCAGATTTCACTTGATGTTCCCGCATTTGTTTGTCGATGAGCTGCCGAAGCGCTTTGGCTTTCGATCCGGAAAGCAACGCACAGGCTTTTTCCACAGCGGGTTTCGTTCCCTCATCCAGGAAGTCGGGACGACTCAACACCAACTGTGAAACGGTTTGTGCGGCTGTTTTCTTGAGATACGGATGATTCAAGAAAGTGGAGGCATACAGCAGCGCCTTGTACGAACGGGTCTTGCCCAACTCTATCAAGATGGTTTTTTGTTGGCTCTTACTCTCGGTAAACTGCATGAGTTCACGCAGATACAATGTTTTTACCTCTCCATTCTTACTACAGGCAACCACCAACTTGACAGCTTGTGCAGCTGCCCGATTCTGCGCCTTGGCATCCATGCCGGCCCTCATCTCATCCAACAATCGGTACACCCCATCCAAGGAGCGGTCAAGCGTCGGATGATTTACCTGAAGATTGTTTGTGCCTGGCTGGCTGATAGCGCCGGCCTGAAGGGGAGCAAAGGAAAAGGCAAAAAAGACTGCCCATACAAAATAAAAGTTTCTCTTTCTCATGTAATAGATTTTTCTAAATAATGAATGATAGGTACGGCATCAACCATACCCATGCAAAAATAAGGATTTTGTTTGTAATATCCCGCCTGCTGCGCAAAAAGTTGCATTTCTAAATTGAACTTATCACCATGGGTACATCGTACTATGGCATGGTATCAAACGGAAGCGTAGGACGAGGGAAGATGTCCTTCCCTGCCTCTTCTTCCAAAGAATCGATACGAAACAGGATAGACAGATGAATGCATAGAGCAACGACAAAGATGCACATGCACACAAAAAGAGGAAGAAATAGATAAAGAAAACCAAATAGAAGACTCATAAAAAAAGAAAGTAACATGATTCCGGATGTATATGGAAGATATTTCTCCTTCTTTTTTATTTTCTTCATGATCTCTTTATCAAATTCAATAGTGATTTCGATTTCAATTTTCTTAGGTACGTTGTTTTCTTCCATAGTGGTTTTCCTTTAGTATTGTCAGATAAAACAAGCAGAGATTCTGCACGCAAAAGTTCGTTGCGGCTACAACCTGCCTTCCTCACGATAACTGTAGTAGCGGCCATCGGTGATGATGATGTGGTCGAGAAAGTAGATGCGCATGGTCTCGGCGGCCAGCTTTACACGCTTGGTCAGTCGGTCATCATCACTGCTCGGCGTGGTGTTGTTGCTGGGATGGTTGTGGCACAAGGCCAAGACCGTGGCGTTGCAGAGCACCGCTTCGCGCATGATGACACGCACGTCGACGGCCGTTTCGCTGATGCCGCCATGACTGATGCGTACCGACTTGATGAGCTTGAAGTTTTGGTTCATCAGCAGCACCCAGGCCTCCTCTACGTCCAAATCTTGCATGCGGGGGTGCATGTAGTCGTAAATGGCGGCGGCCGACCCCAAATCCTGTCGCTTTTCGGCCCGCTCCATGGCTCTGCGCTTGGCCAATTCGCAAGCTGCCAGGATGGTGATGGCCTTGGCCGGACCGATGCCCTTGTAGCGAGTGAGTTCGTGAATGGACAGTTTGCCCAGACTGTTGAGGTTGTTGCTACAGCCGCTGAGCAGACGTTTCATCAAGTCAACGGCACTCTCATCCGTCGATCCCGACCCGATGAGAATGGCCAATAGCTCGGCATTAGACAACGAGGAAGCCCCCAGCCGCTCCAATTTTTCGCGCGGTCGGTCGTCTTCCGACCAATGATTGATGGCCAGACGCGTAGGAACATCCTGCCTGTTCTCATCCTGCGGAGAACACGGGTGACTGCTGTCCTGCGGGTGGTTCATGATGCCAATTTTACCGGTAGAACGTTTTGTCGAAAGCATGGAACTCACCCTTGCCGCGCAGGCATCGCTTGTACCAGGCGCTGATGAAGCCAAGGCCGTATCCAAAGAGTTGGATGAAGGCGGCCCGAATGCTGAGAAATCCTATTCTTAGGCTCTCATTGCGATAGGAAGAGTCGATTAAAATGGCCAGACAATAGATGACAAGCGGTGACAACCCGCCCCAAAAGAGATACTTGCCAACGCTATGAGTACTGAAATGGTTGCTGGGTCCCGACCACAAAATCAGTCCAAAAATCATGAGAAAACACAGCAACGTTACGCCCAAGGTGAACACCGTGGGCAGCAGATGCACCAGCTTGAGGCTCTCGGGGTGCTTCTTATAGAGGTTAACGCGGGCAATGCCGCTGTTGAAAACCTGTCGGAAAAACTTGCGAAAATCAGTACGGCGCTTGTGCCACACCCACGCTTTGGGGAACAATCGGCAGGAGTAGCCGCCCTTGAAGATGCGGATGGAAAAGTCGATGTCCTCGCCAAAGCGCATTTTACTGAATCCGCCCAGCTTCAGATAGACGTCGCGCCGAACGCCCATATTGAATGAACGGGGATAAAACTTGTCCAGTTTTTTCTTGCCACCACGAATGCCTCCCGTGGTGAAGAAGGCGGTCATGGCATACGAAATGGCCTTCTGGGTGTCGCTGAACGACGGATGCGCACGATCAGGACCACCGAATGCGTCGGCAGGAGCAGTCTTCAGCTCTTGTTCCACCTCATAAAAATAATCGTGCGGCACCACCACATCGCTGTCCAGAATGATGAGATACTCGCCCGAGGCTCGCTCAGCGCCATAGTTACGACTGTCGCCCGGGCCACCGTTTGGCTTCATGAAATACTTGATGTCCAGCAGGTTTGAATACTTCTCACACACCTTATCACAAGGACAAGATGAACCGTCTTCGACAATCAACACCTCAAAATCGGTGAATGTTTGTCGCCGCATGCTCTCTAAGAGTTCATCTATCTCATCCGGTCGGTTGTATACCGGAACTATCACGCTGTATTTCATATTTTTAGTTGACAAGTTAACGAGTTGACAAGTTTACAAGTTGATGGTTTCGATGCAGCGCACTATGGATTTCGATGCTGTGCACTATGGATTTCGATGCTGCGCACTATGGTTTTCGATACAACGCAGTACGGATTTCGATGCAGCGCACTATGGTTTTCGATACAACGCAGTACGGATTTCGATGTTGTGAACTGCGAACGGCAGACGCGTCATCAACAATAAAGTAAAAGAGGTTACAACACCCATTCCGATGCAGTAACCTCTCATTCTTCCCCTCCGTAAAGAGAGACTTGTATATTCTTTATAAAAGTCTTTTATTCGCTCACGCGGTTCAGGTAACTGCCATCACGGGTGTCTACCTGAATCAGTTCGCCCTCGTTGACGAACAGCGGAACACGCACTTCTACGCCTGTCTCGAGCGTAGCCGGCTTGGTAGCGTTGGTGGCGGTGTTGCCCTTGATGCCCGGTTCAGAGTGAGTGATGCGCAAAACGGTCTTCACTGGCATTTCAGCCAACAGCACACTGCCGTCGCTGGTGTCGGTAACAACCTCTACTACATCGCCTTCTTTCATGAAGTCACCACCCGTCACAGCGGATTTGGGCAAAGGAATCTGCTCGAAAGTTTCCTGATTCATGAAGATACAACCAGTAGCATCTTCATACAAATACTGATAAGGACGACGCTCAACACGCACATCTTCCAACTTGAAACCTATCTGAAAGGTACGTTCCAAGACACGGCCGTCTGAAACATTCTTCAGCTTCGTAATCATGACTGTGTTACCCTTGCCCGGCTTTCTGTGCTGAAAATCGATGCAAGTCCAAATCTTTCCGTCAAGACGGATACATGTTCCGATCTTTATTTCCTGTGAATTGATCATTTGTTTGTTTATCTTGAATAATTAGTTATGTCGCTTGTAACGCTTTATCAAACGGTGCAAAGTTACGAATAAATTGCAAAAAAGCATACTTTTTGAGCCGAAAAATAGTTTAATCCTTTGTTATTCCGAAAATAATGAGTACTTTTGCACCCCAAAGTAATCAGAAAACAATAATATAAATATCAATAACAATGAAGAGAACATTTCAGCCACACAACAGAAGAAGGGTGAACAAACACGGATTCCGTGAGAGAATGGCAACGAAGAATGGTCGTCGCGTACTGGCTTCGCGTCGTGCTCATGGCCGCAAGAAATTAACCGTTTCTGACGAACATCACGGCAAATAAGCAAGCATAGCTTATCGGGCGTGACGCCAAAAAGCAGCAAAGAATTAGGTCTTTGCTGCTTTTTGCATCTTTCAACGCTACGGTGGCGACAGTTAACCCACACTCAACGCACCAGTGTCAACAGTTAACCAGCGCTGAAAAAACAAGAACTTTTATTTTGTATTATCTGCGAATTGACCTATCTTTGCATAAGATAGGCATCGCCTAAGCATAGTAAACAAATTTGCTTTTTGTGCGTTTTGCACTATCTTTGCATAAAAATAGGCAGCCATGAATTTGGCCATACTATCTCAACAAGCCATCAAGAAAGGGAATGAAATCATCTGAATTTTTCAATAAATTTAAGAGCTTTTACCTGTGGGGGAACCTCCTGGGCATGGCCGTCGCCATTGTTTTGGTCTGTCTTGGTGTGCGATATGGCCTTGATATCTACACGCACCACGGTGAATCGATTGCTATTCCCGACGTGAAGCGAAAATCTTTCAAGGAAACAGAGAAAATATTAAGTCAGTTAGGCTTTAAGGCTGTGGTGAGTGATACGGGATATGTCAAGACAATCCCCCCCGACTGTGTGTTGGAACAAACGCCCGCCGCTGGCGATAAGGTGAAGGCGGGGCGTATTATCTACCTCACTATCAACGCCTCCAA
>URFI01000075.1 GCA_900547085.1 uncultured Prevotella sp. | reverse complement strand
AAGCGTGGCTATAAGACTACGGTCGAGGGACTTAGTGAGAAGTTCAACCCAGAGTATTGGAATTACGCCAAACTCATCAGTGGTGTGCTGCGCTATCGTATGCCTATCGAACGTGTTATTAATCTGGTTAGTTCACTACAGTTAAAAGACGAGAGCATCAACACCTGGAAGAATGGTGTGGAGCGCGCGTTGAAGAAATACATAGACGATGGCACCGAGGCCAAAGGAAAGAAGTGTCCGGTGTGCGGACATGAGACCCTTGTGTATCAAGAGGGCTGTTTGATCTGCAAAAACTGTGGTGCCAGCCGTTGTGGATAATCGGCCTTTATGATTAAACAATCAAGTTATATTTATTTAAGCAACCTGCGGTTTCGCGCCTATCACGGCGTGTTACCGCAGGAACGCGTTGAGGGCAACGACTTCATCGTGAACATTCGGCTGGCTTACGACTTTGGTAAAGCCATGGAAACCGACGATGTGAGCGACACCTTGAGTTATGCCGACGTGTATCAACTCGTTCAGCAGGAAATGCAACAGCCTTCTAACTTGCTCGAGCATGTGGTGGGTAGGATAGGGAAGCGCTTGCTGGCGGAGTTCCCGTTGATTAAGGCTATCGACTTAAAACTCACCAAGGTTAATCCCCCCATGGGTGCCGATTGTGACGGTGCCGGTGTGGAAATACACTTAATAAATGAAAAAACCGATTGAAAGATAAGGGCTTTTCCATCTAAAAGCATTACTTTTGCAACTATATGAATAAGAAGGTCTGGCACTGTTTGCTTTGTTTCTTGCTGTTTGCGTCAGTGGGTTTGGCTGCAAACAAAAAGTTTACGCTGGTCATCGACCCCGGACATGGTGGAAGAGACCATGGTGCGGCAGGCGTTTATTCAAAGGAAAAAGATCTTGTTCTGAAGTTTGCATTGGCCTTTGGACAAATGGTTGAGCGTAATTGTCCCGACGTCAAGGTCATCTATACGCGTAAGACAGACGTCTTCATCCCGTTGGCCAGACGCGCCGAAATCGCTAATAAGAATCGTGCCGACTTGTTTATCTCTGTTCACATCAATGCCTTGTCGGGTGGACGCAAGGTGAGAGGATTGCAAACTTATACCCTTGGACGAGGACAGAACACTGGACAAAAAGGCATCTTGGAGAACTTGGAGGTGGCCAAACGCGAAAACTCGGTTATCTTTCTGGAGAAAGATTACAAGCAAAAGTATCAGGGCTTTGACCCTTCTTCGCCCGAAAGCAACATCATGTTTGAGTTCATTCAAGACAAAAACATGCAGCAGAGTGTGGAATTGGCGCGTTACATGCAGAACCATATCCGTGCTGCCACGGGCTTGAACGATATGGGTGCGCATCAAAACAATTTGGCAGTGTTGCGACTATCGTCCATGCCGGGATGCTTATTGGAATTGGGTTTCATCTCAACCCCCGAGGAAGAAAACTTCATGAATGCCGCCGGAGCAGCCGAGATGTATGCCCGGGGTATCTTCAATGCATTCGTACAATATAAGAACAAATATCATCAAGGACTGGTTGTACCTTACAAGGCTCCGGCCGCGCCAAAGCCACAAGTGCCCGAAATTGTTCCGCAGGATTACAAGGAGCAGAGTAAAAAAGCCGAATCTTCGAAAAGTGTTAAGACTCGTGGTGCGTCTCTTGCCCCCAACGGTTCACAACCCAAGGTGGCTGAAACAACACCCATCAATCAGCAAACACCTCAGATGGCTGCCAATCAGCCTGGTGTACAGACGGCTACAGCTATGCCTCAGCCTACTGAAGCAGCACCCAATGCACAAAATGAGGTTCGCACGTCCGTTCAAACACCTACACTCCCCGCTGCAAATGCTGCTCAGGAAGTTCCTGTGTTCAAGATTCAAATCCTCACGACCCATCGAAAACTGACATCAACGGATGCTGCTTTGAAAGGCCTCAAAGGGTGCGAGTGGTATGAAGCAGGTGGTGATTTGAAATACACTTACGGTTCATCGGCCGATTACAATGAGATACGCCGACTTCGAAAAGAAATCATCGATCGTTTCCCTGATGCTTTCATCATTGCCTTCAAGAATGGACAGCGCATGGATGTGAACGAGGCGATTCGCATGTTTTTACAGAATAAAAAGAAATAAGATTGTTTTTTTAAGTTCCAACGGATATGATAAAAGTAAGAAATGAAATAAAAATTGCCCTCGTGGCGGTTGCCGGTATCGTGGCTTTGTTCATCGGAATGAACTTTTTGAAGGGCACACATCTGTTCACAGGCAGCAAGACTTACCATTTTGCTTTCGATGACATCAGCGGTTTGACCAAGTCGAGTCCTATCTACGCCTCTGGTTATCAGGTGGGATTGGTTAAGGATATCATTTTCGATTACAGCCACAAGAACAAGACCAAAGTTATTGCAGAGATGGATAAGCAGATGAAGATCCCCACGGGAACCACGGCCTTTATCAGCAGTGACGTGCTGGGTAACATCAAGGTAACCTTGAACATCGCTCCCAATCGAGGCGAGTTTATCCAGGAAGGCGGGCTCATCCCGGGAGACATCGATAGAGGACCCATGGGTGAGGTGACGTCTATGATACCCTCGGTGAAGCAGATGTTGCCTAAATTGGATTCCATTTTGCTGAGCCTTAATCTGCTCTTGGCCGACCCAGCCATAGCAAGTTCCGTACACAATGTGCAAGACATGACGGCCAATCTCACCAAAACGTCCCGTGAACTGAATGCCGTCGTTGCAAAATTAAATCGTGAAATTCCGGGTGTGGTGACGAAGGCAAATCGCATTTTGGATCATTCTGAAACGTTCACGGCCAATCTTTCACAGGTAGACGTGGCCACGACCATGCGAAAAGTGGACGAGGCCATGGCTGATGTCAAGGCGGTAACAGCCAAAATTAACAGCAATGAAGGTACGCTGGGATTGTTGATGCGCGACCCATCGCTATACAATCAGCTCAATACCACTGTGCGTAGTGCCGATTCTCTCATGGTCAACATCCGTCAACATCCTAAACGTTACGTCCATTTCTCTATCTTCGGAAGGAAAGATAAGTAAGAAGGTATGCGCCAATTGACTGCGCCGATGACACTTCTCGACAATCATCATCTGATGAATGCGATGTGCCTTTAATTAAAATTGGTATAAATAAGAAAACTAATTGTTTCACGTTGACCGAGATGGCATAATGCATTAACAGCGTAGCCGATAATAGATATTTCATTCATGTTTCACCGTTCAAGTAAGTATCTTGATGTTATTCAGCTTAACTTGCTTGTTCTCAAAGTTTTATGAACAAGCAACCTCAAAAGCAATGAGATTTCTTTAAGAAAGTTGCTAATATACGGGTAGTTAGGTACTTACGATTTTTCTCCTGTTGAAACATAGAAACATGCATTTGTTTAATCAAGTTTTCTTTTATAAATTTGCAGTCGATTGATCATCGAATTGATCGAAAGACATACGTAAAATACTACATGATTCAATGAATGTAAGTCCTAATCAAGCTTGGGGCCAAGCCCTTGCGCTCATCCGTGAGAATGTTTCCAAGCAACAATATGATACATGGTTTAAGCCCATCACCTACGAGTCGTTCGATGAACCGACCCGCACGTTGTTGATACAGGTACCCAGTCCGTTTGTGTATGAGTACTTGGAAGAGAATTATATCGACTTATTGAGCAAGGTACTCAGGCGTTCTTTTTGTGACAACATTCGTTTGAAATACCGTATTGTCACCGATCAGGAGCATCATTTAACACAGGATGTAGAGGCAGAACAGACCGATGTGGCTGGTGTTAAGCCTCAGAAGAAAACCCGACCCAATCAACCTCCGTCGGCACTTGACGCCGCCCAGCCGCAACAGTTGGACCCAAATTTGAATCCACACCTTACTTTCAATAATTATATTGAAGGCGACAGCAACAAGTTGCCGCGCTCGGTTGGCATGTCTATTGCCGAACATCCCAACAAAACACAATTCAACCCCATGTTCATCTACGGTCCGTCGGGCTGTGGAAAGACCCACTTGATTAATGCTATCGGCATGCTCTCCAAGCAGCTCTACCCGCAGAAAAGGGTGCTGTACGTCAGTGCACGCTTGTTTCAGGTGCAGTACACCAATGCCGTTTTGCAGAACTCTGTGAACGATTTCATCAACTTTTACCAGACCATCGACTTGTTGATTGTCGACGATATACAAGAGTGGATGACGGCAACGAAGACACAAGACACCTTCTTTCACATCTTCAACCACCTGTTCCGCAATGGCAAGCGCATTATCTTGGCCAGTGATCGACCACCAGTTGACTTGAAAGGAATGAACGAACGGCTGCTGACACGGTTCGCATGTGGACTGATTGCCGAGTTGGAGAAACCCAACTTGCAGCTTTGTATCGACATCCTTAATAGTAAGATTCAACGCGACGGTCTTCAAATCCCAGACGACGTGGTACAGTATATCGCACAGACAGCCAATGGAAGCGTGCGCGATTTGCAAGGCGTCATCAACTCGTTGTTGGCCTATTCTGTGGTTTACAACAGCGTGGTGGATATGCGTTTGGCCCAAAGAGTCATACAGCGTGCCGTGAAGATCGATGACAAACCGCTCACCATTGATGAGATCCTCGACACCGTTTGTCGACATTTCAACGTCACTGTATCGGCAGTGAACAGCAAGAGTCGAAAGCAAGAGTTGGTAACGGCGCGTCAATTGTCCATGTATCTGGCGCAAAAGTACACCAAGATGCCAGCCTCTCGCATTGGAAAACTGGTGGGTGGGCGTGATCACTCCACCGTTATTCATAGCTGTTCGCGCATCGAACAACGCCTGAAGCTGGACTCCATGTTCTCAAATGAGGTGATGAGCATTGAAAATTCGTTCAAGCTGAAGCAATAACAGGCTGTATCAATCCCCGTTTGTCGTCCCCTTCAATATTCAGAATGATATAGACATCGTATCCAAGGCTCTCGAGCTTTGGATTTTTTTTGCCCTGAGTCCATTTCTATCGAATTGTTAGTCGCAAGATCGTTTTTTGCGGATATTCTTTGCCAGTTTTATTGAAAAGTCATACCTTTGCCGTCGGTTTACAAACAGTAAGCTAAGGGTGCTCACTTTTATTCGTGGGCTGAGAACAAACCTTCTGACCTGATCTGGGTAATACCAGCGTAGGAATTGACCAAGAAGCCAAGTGGGCGAAGTTCTTCAACAGGATAACTTTGCACTTGCTCTCTCCCTTATTCATTTATTTTTTTGATAGCTAAAAAAAGCAATGAAAAAGTTTTTATGGGCAGTGTTTGCAATGACTGCCGCCAACGTGTATGCGGTGCAACCTATTGACACCTTGCATACTTACGAGTTACAGGATGTACAAGTAATTTCTACTCGTGCCAACAAGAAGACGCCTATGGCGCATTCGGACTTGACACAAAAGCAAATCAAGCAGATGAACCATGGCAAGGACATTCCGTTCTTGTTGTCTACCTTGCCATCAATTACCCTTACTTCCGATGCAGGTAATGGTATTGGGTACACCTCACTACGTGTGCGTGGCATCGATCCCTCGCGCGTGAACATTACTGCCAACGGTATTCCGATGAACGATGCCGAGAGTGCAACCCTCTTTTGGGTGAACATGAGCGACTTTGCCTCGAGTGTGCAGAGCATGCAGCTGCAACGTGGAGCTGGTACGTCTACCAATGGTGCGGGTGCTTTTGGTGCTACCTTGAACATGCAGACCGAGAACATCGGTACCAAACCATTCTTCGGCATCGACCTTTCGGGCGGTAGTTACGGTTCGCACAAGGAGACTTTGCGCTTCGGAACAGGACTCATCGGCGGCCATTGGGGCATACAAGGACGCCTTTCGGATATCGGTAGCGACGGCTATCTGGACCGTGCTTCCACCAAACTCAATTCGTATTTCATTCAAGCGGGCTACTTCTCGGACAACACCATGGTGAAGTTTGTTACCTTCAATGGCGTGGAACGTACTTATCACGCATGGAACTACGCTTCTAAATACGAGCAAAGTCTGTACGGACGCACCTACAATTCGTGCGGTGAGTATATCGATGCCGAGGGCAAGGTGAAATATTACGACGGACAAACGGATAACTACCACCAGCAAAACTACCAGCTGCATTGGAGTCAACTGCTTGGTGACCAATGGAAACTCAACGTTGCCTTGCACTATACCAAGGGCGACGGATACTACGAGGAGTACAAAGGAAAAGGCAATTGGTACCAATATCATCTGTCTACAGACACCAAATTGTTGGGCGACTTGGTGCGCCAAAAGAAGATGGACAACGATTTTTATGGTGCTGTAGGTTCTATTAACTATGACAACAACCGTGGCTTGACAGCCAACATCGGTGGAGGTTGGAACAAATATGTGGGCAGTCACTTTGGAAAAGTCATTTGGACGGGTACCCCTTTCTATCAGATAGAAGATGCCAACGGCAAAAAGAAGAAGGTGTATCAAATGGGACCCTCCACATTGGAGCCTGATAACGAGTATTACAACAACGATACCAAGAAGGTGGACGGCAACGTTTACGGAAAGGTAAACTGGGAGTTTGTAAAGGGTTTGAGTGCCTTTGCCGACTTACAATATCGTCATGTAGGCATTAAGATGACAGGTCCTTCCGACGCATGGGACGACAATAAAAAGCAGATTGTCTTCAATCTCGACCAGAAGTTCAATTTCTTCAATCCTAAGTTTGGACTCAATTATCAGGCTGATGACAATAACCGCGTGTATGCATCGTATGCCATTGCGCACAAAGAGCCTACTCGCAACAGTTTTGAGCAAAACCTTGACACCAAGTTGGAGGCAGAGAAATTAGGCGATTTGGAAATAGGTTACCAGTTTGCCAGTGCCAAATACAGCGCAGGGGTCAACCTATATTATATGAATTATAGCAACGAATTTGTGCTCACCGGCGAACTGGATGCCATTGGTGAGATGAAGACAAAGAATGCAGGTAGCAGCTATCGCATAGGTATTGAGTTGGAATCGGCTTGGCAGCCTGTCGACTGGTTCACTTGGAACGTCAATGCTACCTTCAGCAAGAACCGTGTTAAGGACTGGATGGTGAAGTTGGAAGATGGGAAGAACGCTTCTTTGGGCGACACACCTACCAGCTTTTCTCCAGAACTTATCTTCAACAACATCTTCTCATTCAACTACAAAGGTTTGTCAGCCAATGTTCATACGCAGTATATCGGTGAGCAGTATCTCACCAATACTGGACTGAAGAACTATCAAACCAAAGACGCCAAAGGTCAAGATATAGACGTGAGCATGATGTTGGGCAGCATCTTTACCACCAACCTCAATGTGGCTTACACCTTCGCCTGTCACAAGTTGGGCTTGAAAGAGGCTACCGTTGGCTGCACCGTCTACAACCTTTTCAGTGCCAAATACGATAATAACGGCTGGGCAGCACCTGGTTTTAAGAAAGATGCACAAGGCAACGTTGTAGCTACCGATGCTGGTAAGGGGCAGTATCAGGCTGGCTTTGCGCCACAGGCTCCTATCAACTTCATGGCAAACTTGTCATTGACGTTCTGATAAAAGTTGACGGGAGAGGATTAGGAGTTTATGGAAGTTATAAGGGAGAAAAGGGAGGTTGGTTAGGAATTAAGGGGAGTTAAGGGGGAGTTACGTAGGGAGTTAACGGACATTACCTTATTGATAGAGATAGAAAAAAACCAATTTCTGCCTTCCATTGCAAAGCATTTGTCCGATAACTCCCATTAACTCCCCTTGTAACTCCTGTTAACTACCCTTGCAACTCCTGTTAACTACCCTTTAACTCCCATTTACTCCCTTTAACTCCCATTCTAACAAATAACAACATGACATTCGATTGGTTGGATATAGTCACCACCATTTTGGGACTTGTCTATATCTATTTGGAATATAAAGCCAGCATTTGGCTGTGGATAGTGGGTATTGTGATGCCGGCCATGGACGTGTTTTTGTATTGGAGACACGGCTTATACGGCGATGCGGGCATGGCGGTGTATTATACGTTAGCAGCCATTTACGGTTATATTGCGTGGAAGTGGGGCAGCAAACTCTTCAATCAAAAAAAACAAGAACTGCCCATTACGCACATGCCTGGCAAGCATTATCTGCCCACTTTCTTGTTTTTCGCCTTAGCGTGGGGCGTTACTTATTATGTGTTGGTGCGCTTTACCAACAGCAACGTACCTTTGTTAGACAGCTTCACCAATGCACTCAGCTTTGTGGGCTTATGGGCTTTGGCACGCAAGTATGTGGAGCAATGGCTCTTTTGGATTGCGGTCGATGTGGTTTGCACCGCTCTGTATGTGTACAAAGGCATTCCTTTCAAGGCAGGACTGTACGGACTTTATGTGGTTATTGCCGTGTTAGGGTACTTTAAGTGGAAGTCGATGATGAAACAAGCAATGTCATGAACTATCAGCTCATCAACTCATCAACCAATTTTGACGTGGTGGTTTTAGCAGGCGGAGATTATCCGCAGCATGCTATTCCCACCCAAATCTTGCAGCAAGCACCACGCATTGTGTGTTGCGACAGCGCCATCGAGTTGCTGCATCCATCGTTATATAACAAGGTGGAAGCCGTGGTTGGCGACGGTGATTCGATGTCTGAGGCTGCCAAACGACAATTTCATGACGTGCTGCATGTTGAGCATGAGCAGGCAGACAACGACCTTACAAAGGCTACCCGTTATTGTGTCAGTCGCAACTACAGCCGCATCGCCTATTTGGGAGCGACGGGCAAGCGTGAGGATCATACCTTGGGAAACATCTCCTTATTGCTGCGTTATTTTCAAACCTACGGTGTGCAGCCTGTCATGGTGACCGATTACGGCACGGTTGTGCCTTGTCATGGCGATTGCATCTTCGAGTCGTTTGCCAAACAGCAAGTAAGTATTTTTAATTTTTCATGCCATCGTATGGAAAATAAAGGCTTGCGCTGGCCTTCGTACGCCTATCAAAGTTGGTGGCAAGGCACGCTCAACGAGTCGCTTGCCGATGTCTTTTCCCTCCATGCCGATGGCCATTACCTGGTTTATCGCACACACGAAGCAAAATCGGCCATGCAATAGCCCCGTGTTTCTATTCAGTAATAATGCGCACTTCTGGGTTTACAAGCAGCGATACTTGTATATGTTAACAAACCTTTCGTTTGTTAATTCGTTTCTTTTTATTTGACAAAATAAAATTGCAAAATAGATAAAACAAGCGGATTTTTAAGGATTTCAAAACCTTAAGAGCATCATCTTTTACCACATTCACATACAACAAATCCGCAATCAGCATGCTATTGCCACCCAATAGGTAAGCTTTTGCCATCCAATTGTCATGCTTTACCTGCCCAATATGCATCATATAGCAGGGCTTTTTTGCACGAAAAAGGGTTATTTCGTTCCAAACACATGTTTTTTTAGTTTGCATTTCAGGTTCAAAAAACCTATAACCTACTAATAATCAACTTGCTAATAAAAACCCTCTCATTTTTCGCATATTTCCGTGACATGAACAGGTTGCTTGAAAAAACGTCCGGCATTTGTGTTAAAAAAGACATTGCAGCAGAAGAAATCTTACCGAAGAACATTCTGTTTGAACTAAAAAATGCAAGTTATCATTCTTCATTAAAAGAGCTGTGGTTGTAGGCAGCAGTCTTCCGTTCGCCCAACGTTGAACCCATACAGCATGAACTTTTGCTGTCT
>URFI01000074.1 GCA_900547085.1 uncultured Prevotella sp. | reverse complement strand
CACTTGATGGAGCAATATGCATGTTGTTGGCCAGTAAAAGCATATCTATTACATACAAAAAGCATTGCTTTTGATACAAAATAGTCTGAAATGCAGACGCATAATGCAACCATACATCTATAAAACATTGTGGCATAAGTATTTGCAAACATCGCAAATTCCTTGGCGTATTTACAAACTTCAACGACGGAGTTTGTAAATATGCCAAGGATAAGAGAGGACGCTGTCAAGAAAATTCTTAATCTATCAGCCTCATGTTTTTACGCCCTGTCCATCAAACATCGAAGAAATCTTGACATTGTAGATGAGCTGCTATTGGGTTGAATTGGCCTCCGAAACAAAATAGATGTTTTTTATTTTGTCGTTTTATCGCTTTGTTGTAACTTTGCAATCACCATATTTATATACCGAATGAAAGAATTTGTCATATCAGAAGCAAAAGCCGAAACAGCCATACTCGTAGGTCTCATCACTCAGGATCAGAACGAGGAGAAGACAAATGAATATCTTGACGAGTTGGAATTTCTGGCAGATACCGCAGGCGCAGTTACCATCAAAAGATTCACACAGAAGCTGGGGGGACCCAACATGGTGAGTTATGTAGGTAAAGGCAAATTGGAAGAAATTAAGCAGTATATAGAAAACGAGAAAGAAAATGACCGACCTGTTGGGATGGTTATTTTCGATGATGAGCTTTCTGCCAAGCAAATCAGAAACATAGAGAAAGAGCTTCAGGTCAAAATCTTAGACCGGACCTCCCTGATTCTCGACATTTTTGCCATGCGGGCTCAGACAGCCAATGCAAAGACACAGGTTGAATTGGCGCAATACCGATACATGCTGCCTCGACTGCAACGCTTGTGGACCCACTTGGAACGGCAAGGTGGCGGCTCTGGTTCAGGTGGTGGAAAGGGCTCTGTCGGCCTGCGTGGTCCGGGTGAGACGCAGCTTGAAATGGACCGCCGCATCATCCTACAGCGCATCACGCTGCTCAAGCAACGGCTCATCGAGATTGACAAACAGAAAACCACACAGCGCAAGAACCGCGGAAGGATGATTCGGGTGGCCCTGGTGGGTTATACCAACGTGGGTAAGTCTACCTTGATGAACCTGCTGTCCAAGAGTGAGGTGTTTGCAGAGAACAAACTTTTTGCCACGTTAGACACCACGGTACGCAAAGTAGTGATTGAAAATCTCCCCTTTCTGCTGGCCGATACGGTGGGATTCATTCGGAAATTGCCCACCGACCTTGTTGATTCGTTCAAATCAACCCTTGACGAAGTGCGCGAGGCCGATTTGCTGCTGCATGTCGTAGACATTTCGCATCCCGACTTTGAAGAACAAATCAGAGTGGTTGACAACACGCTGAAAGAATTGGATGCGGCAGATAAGCCTACCATGATCGTCTTCAACAAGATAGATCAATACAGATGGGTTGAGAAAGCCCCTGATGACTTGACACCTTCTACACCAGAAAACCTTTCGTTAGAAGACTTGAAACGCACCTGGATGGCTAAGTTGAATGAAAACTGTGTCTTCATATCGGCAAAACAAAAGCAAAACATTGACGAATTTAGAGAAACATTGTACAAAGCCGTACGGCAGTTGCATGTGCAGAAATATCCGTACAACGACTTTTTATACCCAACAAATTAATTGAAAAAGATGAAAGAGTACAGACAATTAACAAGTGAAGAGATAAGTGCATTAGAGGGGCGTGGTTGCTGGGCAGAAGACTGGTCTTCTGTCTTGGTGGCCGATGGATTCAGTCCAAAGTATTTGAGTCGCGTCCTATTCTATGGCGAGAATCGTCTTGGAGCCTTTGAGGAAACGTTGGAGGTAACGAAGGGGTTTTTCAAGCATTCGGGCATTTTCAACGCCACACTGAGAAACGTAACCGTAGGTGACAACAACCTGATAGAGAACGTTGGCAATTACATCAATAATTATACGATTGGCGACAGGTGTTTTATTTCAAACATTTGCACACTCGAGACTACCGAGGGAGCCACGTATGGCGAAGGCAACACCATTTCAGTATTAAATGAAGTGGGCGATGGTAACGTAGTGTTGTTCAGGGAATTGAATAGTCAGTTTGCTGCCTTCATGGTACAACATTTTCAAGACAAGGCACTCAAAGACGCCATACTCCGTCTCATCAAGGAAAGCATGGCTTTAGACGAATCGGACCAAGCATGGATTGGCAATCGTGTGAAAATCGTGAACACAAAAGAAATCACCAACACCATCATCTTTGATGATTGCGAAATCAACGGTGCATCGCGCCTGAGCGACTGTACGATTCTTAGTTCAGAGGCCGCCAGCGTATATATTGGAACGGGCGTAATTTGCGAAAACTCCATCATCTCTTATGGCTCATCCATTATCAACAGTGTGAAGATGCAAGACTGCTTTGTAGGCGAAGCCTGTCAGATAAGTAATGGGTTTACTGCATCAGCGAGTGTGTTTTTCGCCAACAGTTATATGTCCAATGGTGAAGCCTGCGCCGCCTTCTGTGGCCCGTTCACAGCCAGTCACCATAAGAGTAGTCTGCTCATTGGTGGCATGTTTTCGTTTTATAATGCAGGCTCTGCCACGAACTTCAGCAATCATGCTTACAAAATGGGACCAATGCACTATGGCACTTTACAACGAGGATGCAAGACAGCCAGTGGTGCTTACCTGCTAATGCCAGCCAACATTGGCACTTTCTCGGTATGTTTTGGCAAACTGATGTACCACCCCGACACCAGTTGTCTACCTTTCTCCTATCTCAAAGCTTATAGTGACATCATGTATCTCTCACCTGGACGGAATATCACCACGGTGGGTTTGTATCGTGATATTAGAAAGTGGCCCAAACGAGACTTAAGACCGCAAGGCACACAGAAAAGTATTGTCAACTTTGACTGGCTCTCTCCTTACTCTGTAGGTGAAATAATAAAAGGAAAGAAAATATTGGAAAAGCTGCAAGATGCCTCTGGCAATGAAGTGGCACTGTACAACTACTATAACTATGTCATCAAATCCAATTCGCTACAAAAAGGTATTGAGAATTACGACATGGCACTTCGCATCTACATGGGTGCCGTATTGAAGCGCGTGCGAAAGCGAGATGCCAACCTAACTCCACCCTCCAGCAGTGTGGGAACAGGACAATGGACCGACTTATCCGGATTACTTCTGCCCGTTTCTGAAGAAGAACGACTGATTGAGGATATCAAAACCGGCAACCTAGAGTCTATTCAAGACGTGCTACAACGCTTTGAGGATATCAACGAACATTATCGAGATTACCAATGGGCATGGACTTATCAACTCATTTTGGACTACTATCATTTGAACACCATTACCCCACAAGACGCCGATCGCATTCGAGAAGACTACATCCAAGCACGTCGTACTTGGATTGCTGCCATTCGGAAAGATGCTGAAAAAGAGTTTGCCATGGGCGATGTTGAGCAAAATGTCTTAGATGATTTCTTAAACAAGCTCGATCATGAAGTGGATTATGAAGAGTAAGTATCACTAAAAAGTTAAAAACTCAACCACTCACAAACTTAAAAACTCAACAACTCAATAAATTCAACTCAATAACTCAAGAACTTAAAAACTCAATAACTCACCCAATGAAAATAGCAAAATTCACGCTCAGTTTGGCTTTGTTGCTCATCACAAGCATCGCATCAGCCAAGTCGTACAACTACAAAACGGTGGCTGGCGACCCCATGAAAACCCGCATTTACACCCTCGATAACGGACTGAAAGTTTACCTTAGTGTCAACAAAGAGAAGCCGCGTATTCAAACTTACATTGCCGTTAAGACAGGAAGTAGGAACGATCCGGCTGAAACTACAGGTTTGGCTCACTATTTAGAGCACCTGATGTTTAAGGGAACCAAACAGTATGGCACTACCAATGCAGAGAAAGAGGCTGCTTATCTGCAAGACATCACACAGCGATATGAGAAATATCGCTTGCTGACCGATGCAGCCGAACGCAAACAGGCATACCATGAAATTGACAGTATATCACAGTTGGCTGCCAAATACAACATTCCCAATGAATATGACAAGCTGATGGCGGCCATCGGTTCTGAAGGTTCTAACGCCTTTACGAGCAACGACATCACCTGTTATGTAGAAAATATTCCGGCCAATGAAGTAGATAATTGGGCCAAGATACAAGCCGACAGGTTTCAAAACATGGTGATCAGAGGCTTTCATACCGAATTGGAAGCTGTGTACGAAGAATTCAACATCGGGCTTTCGAACGACGGAAGAAAGCAGTGGAACGCACTCAATGCCAAACTGTTTCCTACACATCCCTATGGCACACAGACCACGATTGGTACACAGGCTCATCTTAAAAATCCATCTATCGTAAACATTCAAAACTATTTCAAACGCTACTATGTGCCCAACAATGTGGCTATCTGCATGGCAGGCGACATGAATCCAGATGAAGTGATAGCCATCTTGGACAAATATTTCGGAGCATGGAAGAAGAACCCAACACTATCCTATCCTACCTTCGCACCGCAACCCGACCTGAAAGCCAGTGTAGACACCACGGTAGTGGGATTGGAAGCCGAGAATGTATTGCTGGCCTGGAAGTTCGATGGTGCCGCATCACTGCAAAATGACACACTCACCTTGGTGGATAAAATATTGAGCAACGGGCATGCGGGGCTGTTAGATTTGAACCTCAATCAAAGCATGAAGGTTTTAGAGAGTGGTTCGTTCGTTAATGCCCTGGCCGATTATTCTTCCTTCTGCATGGAGGGATTACCCAAAGAGGGACAATCATTAGAAGATGTCAAACAGCTATTATTGGCTGAGGTTGACAAACTAAAACGGGGAGCATTTGCCGATGATTTGCTCTCGTCAATCATCAACAACACCAAACGCGATTATTACAAATCGCTACAGTCTAACCGTTCGCGGGTTTCCATGCTGACCGATGCCTTCATTAACAATCAGAAATGGGAAGATGTGGTCAATCGTTTGGATAGATTGGCAAAGATTTCTAAACAAGACATCATGGCCTTTGCCAACAAACACTTCAAAGACAATTTTGTTTGTGTGTACAAGAAGCAAGGCGAAGACACGACGCAAAAGAAGATAGACAAACCGCAAATCACCCCTATCCCCAGCAACCGCAATGAGAGCAGTGCATTTTTGCGTGACATACAAAATGCACACGCTACGCCCATACAGCCGCAATTCCTTGATTTCAAGCGCGACTTAACCTTCACTGAGGCTAAAAAGAAGCTACCTATTGTGTACAAACACAACAGCGATGATGGACTTTTTAACCTGGTTTTCAATTGGGATTTCGGCACAACTGCTAACAAAGAGTATGCAGTGGCGTGTGATTACATCAACTACCTGGGTACCTCTAAGAAATCGGCAGAGGACATCAAACGCGAGTTTTACAAACTGGCCTGCAGCTTCAACATCATAGCCAATCCGCGCAAGATCGCCATTTTGTTGTCAGGATTGGATGAGAATATGCCCAAAGCGGTAAAACTGCTCAACGAACTGATGACCGATGCGAAACCCGATGCAAAAGCGTACGAAAAATATGTTGCATTGACATTGAAAGCAAGGCAAGACGACAAGAATGATCAACGCAAAAATTTCAATGCTTTAAGAAGGTATGCCATGTACGGACCGTATAATCAAGTGCGCAATATTGTAAGCGAACAAGAGTTGAAAGCCTTACAGCCACAGCATTTGGTTGATTTGTTTCAATCGCTCAAACAATACGAACAATCTGTGCTATACTACGGTCCAACGAGTACAAAGCAGCTTTCTGTCTGCCTTGACAAGCTGTATGAGCCTATCAAAAACAGAAAGCCAGCATTGAAAAACAAAGAATATCAAGAACAAACCACACCTCAAAACGAAGTGTACATTGCTCCCTACAATGCTAAAAACATTTACATGGTGATGTATCACAACGAGAATAAACCTTTTGATGCCAAGCAAGTAGCAGTAGGAACTCTATTCAATGAATACTTTGGCGGTGGTATGAACACCGTTGTTTTCCAAGAGTTGCGTGAAGCTAGAGGGTTGGCTTATAGCGCATCAGCATTTTACAACAACAGTCCGTTGAAAGGTCATCCTGAGTATGCACAAACTTATATCATCACTCAAAACGATAAAATGATGGATTGCATCAAGGTGTTCAACAACATCTTAGACACCATTCCACAAAGTAAAGCTGCCTTCGACATTGCCAAACAGGGTTTGACGAAGCAACTGGCCAGTCTTCGCGTCACACGCAGTGGTGTGCTACAAGCGTATTTGGATGCCAAAGAAAGAGGCATTGATTATGATGAAAACGAAAGAATTTATCAAGCCTTGCCCAGTATCACCATGCAAGATATTGTCAACTTCGAGCAAAACAATATGGCACGCAAGCCCTATCGTTACGTCATTCTGGGCGATGAGAAGAATTTAAACATGGAAGCACTGCAGAAAATAGGCAACATCAAACGTCTTTCTACCGAAGAGATATTTGGATATTGACAGCACAAATAACAATAAAATACGTTTAGAATAACAAGACAATAACAACAATAAAAACATTATGGCACAAACTCCTGAATTTAAGTATGCGCCCATGTTTCAAATGGGCAATGACGAAACTGAGTATTATTTATTAACAAAAGACGGTGTATCGGTTAGTCAATTCGAGGGAAAACCTGTCCTGAAAGTGACTCCAGAAGCACTCACCATGCTCACCCAACAAGCCTTTCACAATGTGAGTTTCATGTTGCGCCGCGCTCACAACGAACAAGTAGCGAAGATTTTAACCGACCCTGAGGCGTCAGACAATGACAAGTATGTGGCACTCTCCTTCTTGCGCAATGCCGAAGTTGCATCAAAAGGCAAACTGCCACTTTGCCAAGACACGGGTACGGCTATTGTTCACGGTGAAAAGGGACAACAGGTATGGACGGGCTTTTGCGATGAAGAAGCCATCTCTCGTGGCGTTTACAACACCTACACACAAGACAACCTGCGCTACTCACAGAATGCACCCCTCAATATGTACGACGAGGTGAACACCAGATGCAACCTTCCTGCACAGATTGACTTAGAGTCAACCGAAGGAATGGAATATCGATTCCTGTTTGTTACCAAGGGAGGCGGCTCTGCCAACAAGACCTATCTGTACCAAATGACCAAAGCCATTATTCAAAACCCTGGCACCTTGGTTCCTTTCTTGGTAGAGAAAATGAAATCATTGGGTACAGCTGCTTGTCCTCCTTACCACATTGCATTCGTCATCGGCGGCACTTCCGCAGAGAAAAACCTGCTCACCGTGAAGTTAGCGTCTACTCATTATTATGACAACCTGCCCACCTCGGGAGATGAAACAGGACGTGCTTTCCGCGATGTAGCACTGGAAAAGGAACTTTTAGACGAAGCACACAAGATTGGACTGGGTGCTCAATTTGGTGGTAAATACATGGCTCACGACATTCGGGTGGTACGCTTGCCACGCCATGGAGCATCGTGTCCCATCGGAATGGGCGTCAGTTGTTCGGCAGACCGCAACATCAAAGCCAAGATTAACAAAGAGGGCTTGTGGATTGAGAAGTTGGATGAAAATCCTGGTTCACTCATTCCAGAGGAATTACGTCAAGCTGGTGAAGGCGATGTAGTGAAAATCAACCTCGATCAACCCATGGCAGACATCTGCAAAGAGCTGTCCCAATATCCCGTATCTACACGTGTGAGTCTCAACGGTACTATCATCGTGGCACGCGACATCGCACATGCCAAGCTCAAAGCACGTCTCGATGCAGGCGAAGAGTTGCCCGAATACTTCAAGAACCACCCTATCCTCTATGCTGGTCCTGCGAAGACTCCAGAGGGAATGCCTTGTGGCAGTATGGGGCCTACTACCGCAAACCGCATGGACCCTTATGTAGACGAGTTCCAAGATCATGGCGGTTCGATGGTGATGATTGCCAAAGGCAACCGCACACAAGTGGTGACCGATGCGTGTCAAAAGCACGGAGGTTTCTATTTGGGTAGCATTGGCGGTCCTGCTGCTGTGCTGTCGATGAACTCTATTAAGAGCATTGAGTGCGTGGAATATCCCGAACTCGGCATGGAAGCTATTTGGAAAATCGACGTTGTCGACTTCCCTGCTTTTATCTTAGTAGACGACAAGGGGAATGATTTCTTCAAACAACTGAAACCTTGGACGCCTAATTGCACAAAATAACAAACCGCAATAGCCTCTCATGGTTATGACATAACCGCCAGTTTTGAATATGCAAAGCTGGCGGTTGTTCATTGTAAAGGTAAACTAGGATTTATTCTGAGTGTATAACTCGCAAATAACAAGAGCTGCTACCTACGAGTATGTAGAATACGCTACGCAAAAAATAAATCAATTATTTGGGAGTATCAGATTCTTAATTTACCTTTGCAATTGATTATGATACTATTAAGAAGACTTAAAATATTACTCTTATCCATATTCGTTTCAACGATTTTGTCTGCTCAAACGCCCATCGCAAACCGTGTTAACGAGGCGGCCAGACATGTATCAAAAGATGCCTCTGTGGTGGCGAAGTATACGGATAACAAGCGTCATAGTCTGTATTACATACGCAAAAACAAGTTTTTTTGTCTAGATGTAGTACTCAACATCAATGAAGAACTCAACTTTACGCCACACAAATATGATAAAATTTTATCTTCCTACCTCAGTGCTGACGGTGAATACATGTTCATCTGCCTGGACAAAGGGAACAAATCTGGATGGGTACTGGAAGACAGATTCGAACTGTGGCGTATCAACTCTTATAACAGAAAATCCTCACGAATAGCCTCAGGATTTACAATTGATAGAACAACAGAAGGTTTTCTTCTTCGCAAAACCTCCAGGTGCTTAAATCCAAGAGCACCGAAATCACGACAAAGATGGATGGTCAGGGATCATCATTTCGACTTGATGGGGCAAGCTACCGTCACCTTGCCTGAATACGAGTACCACTTCTAACCTATCGTGTCGTAACGTGAAAACATCCTTGATGTATTTCGTATTTAACATAGCAACGGTTAAGATTGCGCAAATCGTTCAGCACCTCACTTAACACCCACTTCAAGCTATCGTTACGAACCTGTCGGCGGGCAGGTCCATTTGGATCTTGTACGGTAATGTAACGATTATAACCAATGTCGAAAGTTGTTCCATAGAGATGGCAACTGTTTGACTTAGCATTGCCATTATGGCCTCTCAATCTCTCAATATCCTCACGACTTCGCATCACACTAGTGACAATAATTTTATGAAGGGGAATTCCTTTCACTTGCAAACTGTCGAAGAAGTTGCGCCCAATATCTTGAAGTAAGACGGCAGCCTGTGGCACCAAATAAGGAATACTGCTTTTTAAGCGATCAACATAGAAATAAGGATTCGCACCAATATATACCAACTCAGCCTTCCTACTTTCAGCTTCGGCACGATCAAGCACCGGCTTCACCCCCAACTTATTGGCGGCAACGAGCTGAACATCATTCTGATCAGGAAACGATTTGGAAAAATTCTGGACGCTATAAATTCGGTTTTTAACAAGTGATCCATCTGCATTGAAAAATTTTGAGCGCATACTCGGACGAGCTTCAGGGTTGTTCGCAGCTACAGATTTAACAGCATGATTTTCATGAAACTTGTCTTTCAGCGTCAGCGAATCTAAATGATTACTCGGGGAAGAGATATCCTTTGCAGTCCTATTGCCCGCAACATCAGGAAAGACGCAACGCACCATGCCCA
>URFI01000073.1 GCA_900547085.1 uncultured Prevotella sp. | reverse complement strand
GGAGAGCATCCTCCATAATAATTTACGATGAGGGGATAACGCTTTGATGAGTCGAAATGGGGCGGCAGATAATAGCGCGTGCAGATGGTGTCTCCATGCGAATTGACGAAATTCCAAGCCTTGCATTCACCTAAGCGAATACCGGCAAGGGTTTGAAGGTTGGTGTCTTCCACCACTTTTGGACGCTTGGCAAACAGGTTCATGGTGTACACACGGTCGGCATTGGACGCACTTTCGCCCGTCCATGCCATGATGGGAGCCGAATGGGCGAACGAGATATGTTTGACAACCTCTTCGGGTTGATGAATTTTCACAATCTTCTTCGACTTCGTGTCACAGCAGTAAAGGCTCACGCTGTCACGGTTCATGGCCGAAAAATACAGTTTATCGTCGGCGTGATTCCATGCGTATTGACTGATGCCGGGGTCGAATGTCTTGGTCAGCGGCGTGACCTGTCGGTCTGAGAGGCGCAGCGTAAACAACTGATAGTCGTACATGCTCGGCACTCTTTCATTGGGAACGTTGGCTCCGATGCCGTTGAAAGCCTCGGGAGAACCCATCACAACAATCTCTTTGCCATCGGGTGAGAAGGCTGCACTGGCGATGAATCCATCGTCACAAACCAGCGTATCGGCTTTCAGGGTACGCACATCCAGGCTGAAAATGGAGAACAAAGTGGTGGGACGATGGGTAAGTCGGGTGCGAGTGGTCATGAAGAGCACCTTTGAACCATCGTTGTTGATGTCCAACAGCGACACGTCGTGATAGCCGAAGGTGAGCGGTTGGGCCAGTCCGGTGCGCAAATCAAACTTCAACAGACTTGTTCTGTTGCGCCAACCCGGTTGCCGATCCTCGGGTTCAGTAATCTCATAAACATCACGATCCTTCTTCTTTCCCTCGTTTTTCTGCATCACCACCAGGTAATCGGCAGTGGGTGACAGCACGAAAGAACCCTCTGGTAGATTCGTGGCGATGACTTTTTCGACACCCGTCACAACGTCTGACGTGACCAACTCCCTACTGTTTTTGCCCTGACGAACCCAATATAGCTCGTGAGAATGCGGCATCCAGTGAACGGCTTCGTTACGAGTTGCCACGATATGCCCTGTCTTAAGTTCCTTCACCTGCCAACAATATGACGTCTTACCGCCGTGAGCAACGTCCCGAAAAGCCGTGATGAGGTATTTACCATCAGGCGAAAGCTCTACACCAGTCACGAACCTACGGTCGGTCAGGCTGCGCAGTGTGAACGTTTTTTCGCCCTCACCAACCGAGAATTTGGCTCCCCGCTGGGGCTCAACCTGTATGTCCAGCGTGTCTAATCGGCCGCGTTTGGAAAGATATTTCACCACCACATCGTGGGAACCTGGCTCTAATGTCAGCTTACCATCACGACTTTGCTGACCGTCTACATACAAATTGAAATCGGAGAGCTTGCCCACTTTGACCGTTGCCTGACCATATCCGTCGGCTTGAATGCGAAAACCCAGCAAATGGAGGGCGTATGGTGCATCGGAAGTGGGCAAAACTTCGCCGGAAATTTCTCGTCCTTGGCGCACTTGTTCCAGCGACAAAGGCGTGTCCAGCAGCGACTTGGCGTTGAACGTGTGGCCCTTTACATCGACACTGTCAATCATCAGGGGACGCTGCACCACAAAAGGACCGGCATATCGAACCGTCTTCACGGGGATGACGGAGCCGTAAACAAAATCAGCTGTCAACAAGACAGCTGATAAAAGGATATAAAACTTATTCATTATTTTCAATGGTTAGAAATGGTAAAATGGAGGGATAGCCCGCCATGACCTCTCTCCTTACTCATCACACCCAAAGAGAGGATCCTCGGGCATGACCATGGTTGGGGTCTTCTCGTATTCCTTCAGCAATTTAGCAGGTACGTATTTCTTATTGACAACCAGGCGGAACATATACTCATTGAACCACTGGTTGGTCATGATGAGGCAACCATTCTGCCCATTAGCGGCTCCCCAACTGTTCTCAACTTTCCACTTCAGCGGCTTACCCTGTGCGTCCAAGTCGACAGCTGTCAATGTCATAGCGTGCGTAGAGCCGCTGTCAAACGTGGCAATGCGGTCGGCCTTGTCCATGTTGAACGTTGTTCCCAGCAGGCTACCGTAATCGTAATTGTCCACATCCATATAGCCGCGCTTACGATCCAGCTGCTTACCAACATCGTAAGAGCTATACATCTTGTGCCCATCTTTCAAGCTGGCGATGGCCAACTGCGCAATCTCTTCCATCGGAAGATTAAGATACTTCCAGTTGTGTCCATCGTAACTGTGGCGATCATACTCCACTTCGTAAGTCTCATGATAAGCCCGTCGTGGGTCATTCATCACCATGATGAACGTTCCGTTGAGCCCATGTCCCACCGTCTCGTTATAAAATTCGCGTGGCGTATAGCGCTTTTGTGGTGTGACAGTCTTGCCATCTTTGTTTTTGAAAGCGTATGTAAAGCTCTGAACAGGCTTACCAATGGTTAGCGACAAGATACGATAAACGGTGGCAAGCATCTCTGTTTTCCGCTTTTCCACCTCCGCTTTTTTCTTTTTAGCGTTTACCATGCGTCGCAATTCCAGCCCATATTCGCGCAATTTAGATGACAACAAACGAGCCATCACCCTGGTGTTGTCAGACGAATAGGTCTCGGGCATCACGCTCATAGGTACCAACCCATACTTCTCGGCCAAGTCGGCAACCCCGCAAAAGGTACCGCCATCATTGATGGGATTCTTAAAGAAGAACTGCATACGCTTATCATCCAAAGGCTTATACGCATTGTCAATGACGCCTTGCAGCATGAGATTGGCCTTCTCCAGCTGGTCATAAAAGAACAAGTAGGCATGTGAAAACTCTACGGCGAGCGTGTCTTGATGCCGTTTAGCAAAGTTGGCGCGCAGCACGTTGAAGCCCGAGAACATCCAACAACGGCCACTGCTCTGCTGGTCATGTATGCTCTGCTTGGGTGTTTCGATGCTAAAATAGGTGTCTACGGCACCCTGATTGGCACGGTTTTTAACCAAATCGTCGATGTTATTCGATGCCACAGCATTGATAATAGCCTTATCGGCAGGTGAAGATGGTTGTGCCTGCTGTATCTTTTTCAAGAGATCAGCAGATAGTCCACCAGGCTTTTGCGCCCCAACAGTCAAGCATGAGAACAGCAGGACGGCAGCCAAGAAGAAAGATTTTTGTTTCATGATAGATTTGTTTGTATAATTGATTTGTTGACAAAAATAAGCATTTTTCATGAAAAAATTCAGCATTTCAAGATAAAACTCATTTTTAACCGCCCTAATCACCATTGCAGCACACAGATATACAGTATGGAGAAGTGATTTTCTCTGCCAACGGAACCCCTTTTGTCTGCTTACGAATCACAACGAAATCTGCCCGCGTTAATAAACCTTTCGTTTGTTAAATCGATTCGTTTTCTTTGACAAAACAAAATTGCGAAATAGAAAAAACAAGTCGTAAACGCATCATCTTTTGGCCCATTCGCATGGAACAAATTGCCAATTGCCATGCTTTTATCTCCCAATAGCTATGCTTTTGCCTTTCAATATGCATGCTATTGCTCGCCTATTGACATGCTATAAAAGGCCGTTTCGGCACAAATAGATAGGGTTTTTGCTCCAAACTCATCACTTTTTGATGGCCTTCAAAGTTAGAAAATCATCTAACTCACTCACCATCAAATAAATAATAAAACCGTTGAATCCTTGCCTTATTTTCAGCACATCAACCAGTTGGCTGAAAAAACGCCCAGCATTTGTGTTAAAAAGACGTAGCGACAACGGGCTTTTCACCAATAAATATTCTGCTTGACGTAATAAACACAATGCGTCATTCCTACATGAAAGCACCGCATGTCTGCCAGCAAAATTCAGCACAAAGGACGCATTGTTCATATAAATTTATTATCTTTGCATGGTTATAGAAGAGAGCTTATTGATGGACAAGACTAATTTAAGGCTTTTAACCCAAATAAATTACCCCGAAGACTTACGAAAACTCAGCGTTGAAGAGTTGCCAGAGGTGTGTCGTGAACTTCGCGAAGACATCATTCAAGAGGTCTCCGTAAACCCCGGACACTTCGCATCGTCGCTGGGAGCCATTGAGATTACCGTGGCCGTGCACTATGTGTTTGACACGCCGAGCGACAAACTTGTATGGGATGTGGGTCACCAAGCCTATGGACATAAGATACTTACAGGGCGCCGGGAGCTGTTTTCCACCAACCGAAAACTGCATGGACTGCGCCCATTTCCCACGCCTTTGGAGAGCCAGTACGACACCTTCACCTGTGGACATGCCTCCAATTCCATCTCGGCGGCATTGGGTATGGCCGTCGCAGCCAAGAAAAGTGGCGAGAATGACAAGAAGATTGTAGCCATTATCGGCGATGGTGCCATGAGTGGTGGATTGGCGTTCGAGGGACTGAACAATGTTTCGTCGACTCCGAACGACCTTCTCATCATCCTCAACGACAACGACATGAGCATCGATCACGCAGTGGGTGGCATGGAAAAATACCTCTTAACCCTAGATACGAATGCCACTTACAACAAGCTGAGATTTAAGGCTTCGCAATGGCTCCATCAACGTGGCTACCTTAGTGAGAGCAGAAAGAAAGGTATCTTGCGGCTCAACAACGCCATCAAGTCGGCCATCAGCCGCCAACAGAACATCTTCGAGGGCATGAACATCCGGTATTTCGGACCTTTTGATGGACACGACGTTACTGAAATCGTGCGCATCTTGCGACAGCTGAAGGACATGAAAGGCCCCAAACTGCTGCATCTGCACACCACCAAAGGCAAGGGATACAAGCCTGCCGAGCAGTCGCAAACCGAATGGCATGCACCAGGTAGATTCAACGCCGAGACGGGTGAACGCATCGTTAAAGATTGTTCTGAAGAACCACCACGTTACCAAGACGTTTTTGGTGACACGCTGGTAGAGCTTGCTTTGCAGAACCCAAAGATTGTAGGCGTCACCCCTGCCATGCCAACCGGTTGCTCAATGAACAAGCTGATGAAAGCCATGCCCGACCGAGCGTTTGACGTTGGCATTGCCGAAGGACACGCGGTGACCTTTTCCGGCGGCATGGCAAAAGAAGGCTTGCAGCCATTTTGCAACATTTACAGCTCGTTTGCGCAACGCGCTTACGACAATATCATCCACGACTTGGCCATCCTCAACCTGCCCGTGGTACTGTGTTTGGACCGTGCGGGACTTGTTGGTGAGGACGGACCTACGCACCATGGTGTGTTCGACTTGGCGGCCTTGCGCCCCATCCCCAACCTGACCATCGCCGCACCGATGGACGAAAAAGAACTGAGACGACTGATGTACACAGCTCAACTGCCCGACAAGGGCATGTTTGTCATTCGTTATCCACGCGGCAGAGGAGTGAACAAAGATTGGAAATGTCCTCTGGAAGAAATCAAAGTGGGCACGGGTCGCAAATTAAAAGATGGCGACCAGGTGGCCATCCTCACAGTGGGCCCCATCGGAAATGATGCGCAGAAGGCCATTCAAGCATTGCCTCAGCGAGACAAGGTGGCCCATTACGACATGCGGTTCATCAAACCTTTGGACGGAGATCTGTTGGATGAGATCGGGAAAAAGTTCAAGAAGGTCATCACAATTGAAGACGGCGTGCGCAACGGAGGCTTCGGTTCGGCCGTTTTGGAGTGGTTCAACGACCATGGATATGCCCCAAGCGTGCAGCGAATGGGATTGCCCGACGAGTTTGTGACGCATGGTTCGGTGGACGAACTAAGGAGAATCGTGGGACTGGACGCACCTCACATCAAGCAAAACATCGAAGCAATGCTGGCTTCAGACCAAGTCTGAAAAACTTGAAGCAACAAAGGATTTTCGAAAAATCACATAGACATGAAGATTATTATCTGTGGCGCTTACGGCATCGGCACACATCTGGCCAAGATGCTTTCACGCAACCATGAAGACATCACGCTGATTGATGAAGACGACGAACGGCTGGCTCAGATAGGAAGCGACTTTGACCTACTGACCGCACAGGCCTCGCCCAGCAGCATCAAGGCATTACGCGAAGCTGGTGCTGAACATGCGGATTTGTTCATTGCCGTAACGCCTGAAGAGAGTCTGAACATCACTTCGTGCGTTCTAGCCAAAGCCTTAGGAGCCAAGAAGACCGTTGCCAAAATCAGCAACAGCGAATACACAGCCCCCGAACTACAGGATTTCTTTACTGGATTGGGTGTCAGTTCGCTGATTTACCCAGAGAAGTTGGCCGCCGTAGACATCATCAACGGACTTAAAATGTCGTGGGTTCGTCAGCGATGGGATGTCCACAATGGCGCATTGGTGATGTTGGCCATCAAGCTAAGGGAAACCTGTGAGATACTCAACAACCCGCTGAAGAACCTCTGCGGACCCGATGATCCGTATCATGTGGTGGCCATCAAGCGTTTGAACGAAACCATCATCCCCGGTGGTAACGACGAATTGAAGCTCTACGACTTGGCTTACTTCATGACAACTACGCAATATATCCCCTACATCCGCAAGATAGTGGGCAAAGAACTGTACGTAGACGTGAAGAATGTGATGATCATGGGCGGCGGTGCAACGGCCGTCAGAGCCATCAATACCATGCCCGATTACTTGGATACCAAGCTCATTGAAATCAACGAGGAGCGATGTGAAGAGCTGAATAACCTGTTGGACGATGACAAAGCACTCATCATCAACGGCGACGGTCGTGACACTCAGCTGCTACAAGAGGAAGGCATTAAGAACACACAAGCCTTCGTTGCCCTGACAAACAATGCCGAAACCAACATCCTGGCCTGCCTAACAGCCAAGCGATTGGGCGTGAGAAAGACCGTTGCCATGGTGGAGAACGTTGACTATGTGAGCATGGCTGAGAGCCTGGACATCGGCACTATCATCAATAAAAAGGCCATTGCTGCCAGTCACATCTACCAAATTATGCTCGATGCCAAAGTCATAAACATGCGCTTCATCATGTCTGCGAATGCCGATGTGGTTGAGTTCGTGGCGCAAGCAGGCTCGCGTGTCACCAAAAAGCCAGTGAAAGATTTAGGTTTACCCAAAGAGGCAACCATCGGAGGACTGGTCAGAGGAGATGAAGGAATGCTCGTTTCGGGACATACACAGATACAAGCTGGCGACATTGTCATGGTGTTCTGCCACAACATCAACCTCAAGACGATAGAAAGACTCTTCATTTAGCAACGTCAAAACAGCAAGCAATGATCAACCTCAGGACCATATATAAAGTGATAGGCTCGCTACTTTTCATCGAAGCCTTCATCCTTTTCGCCTGTTTCGGTATGGCTCTTTTCTACGGTGAAGATGATGCCATGGCTTTTCTTCTATCGGTATTCATCAGCCTCTTCACAGCCTTTATCCTGAGATACCTAGGCCGTAACTCCAACAACACCTTGTCCAGGCGCGACGCTTACTTGGTGGTAACGCTCTCATGGATAGTCTTTAGCTTCTTCGGCACGTTCCCTTTCACCCTCAGTGGCTACATTCACGGCTTCACGGATGCTTACTTCGAAACGATGTCGGGATTCACCACCACCGGTGCCACCATCATAGATGACGTAGAAGTGTTACCCCACGCCCTACTCTTTTGGCGTTCATTGACCCAATGGATTGGCGGCTTGGGCATCGTATTCTTCACCGTTGCCCTGCTTCCCTCCATGGTAGGAGGCTCTGTTCAGGTGTTTGCAGCCGAAGCAACCGGCCCCATCAAGTCGAAATTGCATCCAAGGCTTTCCACCAGTGCCAAGTGGATTCTCACCGTGTACCTCGTGCTTACCATCGCTTGCATAGGCTGTTACATCCTTTATGGAATGAACTGGTTCGATGCCGTCAATTATTCAATGACCACAACGGCTACGGGAGGCTTTTCCACACACAACAGCAGCACCGAGTTTTTCCACTCTCCGGCGCTGGAATACATCTGCACTATTTTTTGTTTTCTATCGGGAGTGAACTTCACCTTGCTGTACACAGCGGTGGTGAAACGGCGCTTCAAAGCATTATTCAAAAGCTCTGAGTTCAAGTTCTACCTGAGTGTTGTCATCCTCTTCAGCTTGTTCATCATGCTCGAACTGATGATTAATCGGGACTACGACTTAGAACCAGCGTTCCGTTCGGGCATCTTCCAAGTTGTTTCGTTCATCACTACCACCGGTCTGTTCAACGATGATGCTGGCCAATGGCCACACGTCACCTGGGTGATCTTGGCCACCTGCATGTTCATGGGAGCCTGTTCGGGCTCGACGAGTGGTGGCTTCAAGTCCATTCGGGTGGTGATGTTGCTCAAAACTATCCGCAATGAATTCAAACAAATACTGCACCCCAACGCCGTACTGCCTTTGAAGGTCAACGGCACCAACATACCTTACCAGAAGCGAGGAACCCTTCTGGCCTTCCTCACCATGTACCTCATCTTGTGCCTGCTGGCCTCGTTCGTACTCATGATGGCCCACATCGACAGCACCAACTCCATCACCATCATCCTCAGCTGCATGGGCAATGTGGGGCCAACGCTGGGACTTGAAATCGGACCGACGATGAGTTGGAGCATTCTACCCGGCTTTGTGAAGTGGGTATGCGCCCTGCTCATGCTCATCGGGCGTTTGGAAATATTCAGCGTGTTGGTCATCCTGTCACCGGCGTTCTGGAAAGATAATTAAACAAGAAGACAACAAATCTGTCAACGTAAAATAAAAAAATATGAAACCACTCAAGTTTAAACCCCTGCTTAAACAAACCATTTGGGGGGGTGACAAAATCATTCCATTCAAGAAACTCGACGAACAACTGGAAAACGTTGGCGAGAGTTGGGAAATATCCGGCGTGAAAGACAACGAGACCCTCGTCAGTGAAGGCGAGTATGAGGGCCGCGCCTTGAACGACATCGTGCGCGAATTGAAAGGCAAACTCATTGGAGAAGCCAACTATGAGCGTTTTGGTGACGAGTTTCCCCTGCTCATCAAGTTCATTGATGCCCGCCAAGATCTTTCCATCCAGGTACATCCCACGGACGAGATTGCCAAGAAACAAGGGAAAAGTCGTGGCAAGACGGAGATGTGGTACATCATGGACAGCGACAAAGACGCACACCTGCGGAGCGGACTGAAGAAAGAAATCACGCCCGAAGAGTACAAGCAAATGGTGGAGAACGATACCATTCTCGACGCCATTGCCGACTATTCGGTGAAAGAAGGCGACTGCTTCTTCCTGCCGGCCGGCCGCATTCACAGCATTGGCACGGGATGCTTCCTGGCCGAGATTCAGCAAACATCCGACGTGACCTACCGCATCTACGACTTCAAGCGTAAGGACAAGAATGGCAACTATCGCGAACTGCACACCGAACTGGCCGCCGAATGCATCAACTACAACGTGGAAAAAGACTACCGCACCGATTATACGTCGACCAAAAACCAAGGCGTGAGCCTCGTTCACTGTCCCTACTTCAACACGGCCGTATACGACCTTGATGAACCGATGACACTCGATTACAGCGAATTGGACAGCTTTGTCATCCTCATTGGCGTAAAAGGTGAGGGCAAAATCATGGACAACGAGGGGAACGAAACCTCGCTCCGTGCCGGCGAAACCATCTTGATTCCCGCCACAACCCGGGAGTTAAAGGTGGAAGGAACCGTGAAGTTCCTCGAAACCTACGTTTAAAAAAGAGTAGCAAAGAAACCCACAATCAGGAAAGGTCTGCATCGAGACCTCTGCAAAACTCATTGTTCAAAATTTGCTCATTTCATCATATTTTT
>URFI01000072.1 GCA_900547085.1 uncultured Prevotella sp. | reverse complement strand
TGTATTTATATAAAATATAACAGAAAATTTATGAAAGCATTTGTATTTCCCGGTCAGGGATCCCAGTTTGTAGGAATGGGAAAAGAACTTTATGATAATAATCAAACAGCAAAGGAGTTGTTCGATAAAGCCAATGAGGTGTTGGGTTATCGCATTACCGACATCATGTTCGATGGTACCGATGAACAACTCAAGGAAACCAAGGTGACACAACCTGCTGTATTCTTGCACAGTGTCATATCAGCACTCTGTATGGGTAATGCGTTCAAGCCCGATATGGTGGCAGGACACTCTTTGGGCGAGTTTTCTGCATTGGTGGCAGCTGGTGCGTTGAGTTTTGAAGACGGTCTCAAATTAGTTTATGCTCGTGCCATGGCGATGCAGAAGGCTTGTGAGGTGGCACCGGGTACCATGGCAGCAATCATTGGTTTGCCAGATGAAAAAGTAGAAGAGATATGTCAAGAGGTGAGCAAAGAAGGCAAAGTTGTCATTCCAGCTAATTATAACTGTCCTGGACAATTGGTTATCTCTGGAGATAAGGAAGGCATTGAGGAGGCTTGCGAAAAACTAAAGGCTGCGGGAGCCAAGCGTGCGTTGCCTTTGAAGGTGGGAGGTGCATTCCACTCGCCATTGATGCAGCCTGCCAAGGACGAGTTGCAAAAGGCGATAGAGGCTACCACTGTAAATACGCCTCAATGTCCTGTGTACCAGAATGTAGATGGGAAACCTTATACCGATGCAGCCAAGATTAAGGCAAACCTCATCGCCCAATTGACCAGTAGCGTTCGTTGGACAACAACGGTGCAGAACATGATTGCCGATGGTGCCACCGACTTTACCGAGTGTGGACCTGGCAAGGCTTTGCAGGGCATGATTGGACGCATCAGCAAGGAAGTGACAGTCCACGGCATCTAAATTCCTATTGGGAGTAAATAGGAGTAAATAGGAGTGATGTGGGAGTTAACGGACAAATGCCATTTAATCGCAAGTATTAAATTAGGTGTTGTCTGTTAACTCCTATTTTTATTTCGCATGATTTACATTTTAACTTCCATAAAAAGAACTGCTATTGTCCGTTAACTCCCTATTAACTCCTATCTAACTCCCTATTAACTCCTTATAAAATGACCATCTATCAAATCTTTACTCGCCTTTTTGGCAATCAAAACATGACTCGCACGCCCCATGGAACGATGGAAGAGAATGGAGTGGGGAAGATGAACGACATCACCACGACCGTGCTCAATCGTATTCACGGCATGGGGTTCACGCATGTGTGGTTCACGGGCATTGTTCGTCATGCAACGACAACCGATTATTCTACCTACGGCATCCCTCGCCAACATCCAGCCATTGTGAAGGGAAAGGCTGGGTCGCCATACGCTATTACCGATTATTATGATGTCGACCCCGACCTTGCCGTGCAGGTGCCGAAGCGCATGGATGAGTTCGAGGCTTTGGTGAAGCGTACGCACAAGGCTGGCATGAAAGTGATTATCGATTTCGTCCCCAATCATGTGGCACGGCAATACCACTCCATTTGTAAACCTCAGGGTGTGAGAGACTTGGGGGAGGACGATGATGTAAACAGACACTTTGACATTCACAACAATTTTTATTATTGCCCAGACTATCCCTTTGAACCTGCCATTGATTTGTGCAAGGATGCCAGCGAACCTTATCATGAATATCCTGCCAAATGCACGGGTAACGATTGTTTTAATGCTTCGCCCTCAGCTAATGATTGGTACGAGACCGTCAAACTGAACTATGGCATTGATTACACCGATGCTGGTGGACGCAGCGATCATTTCGACCCCATGCCCGACACGTGGCGACAGATGACGGACGTTCTGCTGTTTTGGGCTTCCAAGGGAGTGGACGGCTTCCGTTGTGACATGGCAGAGATGGTGCCAACGGCATTTTGGCATTACGCTATTGATAAGCTCAAGGCAACCTATCCTCACGTCATCATCATTGGCGAGGTGTACAATCCTTCGCTTTATCGGGCGTATATCACTTCGGGATTTGACTATCTGTACGATAAGGTGGGCATGTACGACTGTTTGCGCGACATCGTGTGTGGCAAGCGTCCAGCCCATCACATTACGCGCCAATGGCAATCCGTGGATGATATCTTGCCAAAGATGCTCTATTTCTTGGAAAACCACGACGAGCAACGCATTGCCAGCGACTTTTTTTGTGGCAGTGCCGATCGTGCCTTGCCGGCTTTCATGGTATGCGCATGGCTTCATACCAATCCTGTCATGGTGTATGCCGGACAGGAGTTTGGCGAGCGAGGCATGGATGCGGAGGGATTCAGTGGACTTGACGGCAGAACAACCATATTCGACTACTGGGCGGTGAAGTCCGTCGTCGAAGGATATTATCAAAGAGAAAAAATGGACAAGCGCAGCCAACGACTTTCCGAAATGTATCAGAAAATACTGCAATTGTGTCATCAGCCAGCCATTGCGCAGGGGCAGTTCTTCGACTTGATGTATGCCAACAGTCAGCATTCGGCATTGTTCAACCCCGATGAGCAGTATGTCTTCTTGCGTAGATCGGCAGAGCAAATCTTGTTGATTGTCGTGAATTTCTCGCCCAACCAGCAGAGGGTGCATGTCAACATACCACAACATGCTTTCGACTTCCTGCACATGCGGCAGGGTACATGCAGAGCGGCCGACCTGTTGACACACCAAGAACAGCGTGCAGAGTGGTCGACTTCGGTGCCGTTTGTTGCACAAATACCGGGTTATGGTGGACGAATCTATGAAATTAAACAAGAATAATATAGGCTCTTGCCATCAATCATTCGAGTGTGTAGGTGTTCAAAATGAAAACTAAATATTTCATTTTGTGCACCTACTGTCGTTTTATGGCATTCCTACTATCTTCATCAATCTAACAAAATGCGTACACAACTATTTATCACAATGCTTCTTCAAAATTATCGGTCAAAACTACTTTTGGCATGTTTGCTTTTATTTTCATGCTTCGTTGTCCTTCACACAGATGCAAAACCAACAATACCACCAGTTCGTGTGGCATGCGTTGGCAATAGCATTACATACGGAACGGGCATCGCCAATCGTGATAAAGACTCTTATCCCGCACAGCTACAGGCGATGTTGGGCAATAAATATCTCGTTGGGAATTTTGGAAAACCCGGAGCTACCTTGCTTCGACATGGTCATCGCCCTTATTTCAAGCAGCAAGAGTTTCACGATGCCATGGCATTTCACGCCGATATTGCCGTTATTCATTTAGGTATCAATGACACCGACCCACGAAACTGGCCCAACTATCGTGACGAATTTGTGACCGATTACTTGGCTCTTATCGACTCTCTTCGTCAAGCCAACCCAAAGGTGCGCATCATTTTGGCAAGATTGTCACCTATAGCGCACAGGCATCCGCGTTTTATCTCAGGAACGCAACAATGGCACGAGCAGATACAGGCAAGCATTGAAACAGTGGCAGAGATCAGTGAAAGTGAGCTTATTGATTTTCATGCGCCTTTATATCCTTATCCTTTTTTGTTGCCCGATGCCTTACATCCTAATGCGGAAGGTGCTGGTATCATGGCAAAAGTGGTTTATGGCAGCATTACGGGCAATTATGGAGGGTTGCACTTACCAGCCATCTATACCGACAATATGGTTTTGCAGCGAGATGTACCCATAACGATTCATGGCATGGCCAATGCAGGCGAGACGGTTAAGGTAAAGTTGGGAAGTCTGTACCAATCAACTCGTGCCAACCGGCAGGGCAACTGGCAGGTTACCTTTGCGCCTCAGAAAGCCGTGCGAAGCAAGACACTCACCGTAAGTGCGGGTAAGCAAAAGCGTATCTTCCAGCATGTGGCAATAGGTGAGGTGTGGCTTTGTTCGGGACAGTCGAACATGGCTTTCATGATGCACCAAGCCGCTACAGCCCAACGGGATATTCCCCTTTCTGGTGATGAGGATTTGCATCTCTACGACATGAAGCCCAACTGGGAGACGTATGATGTAGAATGGAACAAGTCGGTACTTGATTCGTTGAACCATTTGCAGTATTATCGCCCCTCGTCATGGACGGTTGCAACACCCGATGTGGTGCGAAAATTTTCGGCTGTGGCTTATTATTTCGGTAGTATGTTGCGCGACAGTTTGCAAGTACCTGTGGGGATTATCTGCAATGCAGTGGGCGGTTCGCCTACCGAGTCTTGGATTGATCGACATACACTGGAGTCACGTTTCCCTGCTATTCTCAACAATTGGTTGCACAACGACTTCATTCAACCGTGGGTGCGACAGCGGGCTGCCAAGAATATCGCACAAGCAAAGGGAGCAGGCGTAAGGCATCCGTACGAGCCTTGTTACTTGTTTGAGAGCGGTATCTTGCCCTTGCAGCGATATGCTGTTAAGGGGGTGGCATGGTATCAAGGCGAGTCGAACGCCCATAACATTGAGGCACACGAAACGCTGTTCAAGCTGTTGGTCGATTCTTGGCGAAAGTATTGGAACAATGCCAGCATGCCATTTTATTTTGTGCAGCTATCAAGTCTTGACCGACCTTCGTGGACTTGGTTCCGTGACAGTCAGCGACGGTTGATGCAGCAAATTCCCAACACCGGTATGGCAGTATCTTCCGACCTTGGTGATTCGCTCAATGTGCATCCAATCCATAAACAAAAGATAGGCGAGCGACTGGCTCGGTGGGCATTGGCAGACACCTATCATCGCCCACTCATGCCGTGTGGTCCGCTGTTTAAGTGTGCTTGGCGTGAGATGGGAAACAAGGTCGCTGTCTCGTTTAATGCTGACAAACTATCTACTGCTGACGGTAAGCCTGTCTATGGTTTTGAGATCGCTCATTACGACGGTTTGTTTTATCCTGCCCATGCAGAGATCAAGGGGCAGCTGGTGATTCTTCAATCCGACAAGGTAAGGGAACCTCGCTTTGTACGTTACGGTTGGCAGCCGTACACTCGCGCCAATCTTGTCAATGGTGACGGGCTTCCAGCTTCTACTTTCCGAGGTGAGGTGACTACCCAACATTGCGTTTCTCACAAGAATTACAACAATTCCAGTGGGCTAATTTATGAAAGTAAGCAGCCACAAACCTAAATCAACCATTTGTAAAAAAAAGATAAAGTAAGGTCGACTATATAACAAGATTGTGTTGGAAATTCAAGAGCGGGAAGTGTCATTCCCACCAGCCCATACTGCAGAGCATTTACTCAATCAATTGATGCATAGAATGTTTGGATGTGAGCGTTCAAACAATGCGCACATTGGGCGAAAGAAAAGTAAGATGACGTTTGTTCTCGAGCGTAAACCGGACAAACGTGACGAGAAAGAGATTGAAACTCGTATGAACGAGTTGATACAACAAGATTTGCCCGTGACGTTTGAAGTGGTTGACAGGCAGCATCTTCCCGAAGGAATCAGCTTAGAACGCTTGCCTGCCGATGCTTCCGAAGTAATTCGTATTTGCCGCATTGGCGATTACGACGTTTGTCCATGTATCGGAAAACATGTCCGTTCAACCTCTCAAATAGGACGGTTCGAACTATTGGGAACCAACTGGGACGAACATAAAAAAACCTTTAGAGTTCGGTTCAAAATCATTCCATAGGGTTTCTTTTTCATTTCTCCCCACTTCTTTTAAAACTCATTTTCATTGTGATGGAACAAAATATGGCTTCTTTAGATCACGAACATGTTTCTCCCAAACATTTTAATCGTGCCCCTTTGCTGGCTCACCTGAGCATGTTTTCAGCCTGTGCCATCTGGGGACTCATGGCTCCTATTGGCAAAGATGCCATGCTGCATGGGGTGAATGGCGTGAGTATGGTTTCGTTTAGAGTGCTGGGCGGTGCCATCTTGTTTTGGGTGAGTTCGCTCTTTGTCAAGCACGAGCATGTACCCCTACGGGATGTGTTGTGGTTTATTGGTGCCGCCGTTTTCGGATTGGTCTGCAACCAATGTTGTTTTACCATCGGCTTAAGCTACACTTCTCCCATCAATGCCAGCATTGTCACAACCTCTATGCCTATATTTGCCATGGTGTTGGCAGCACTCATTTTGAAAGAACCCATCACGGGTAAAAAGGCAATGGGCGTGTTGATAGGATGTTGCGGCGCGCTGATTTTGATATTAACCAGCATGACCGCAGGCGATGCCAAGGTTGGCGACATTCGCGGCGACCTGATGGTCATGGGAGCGCAGCTGTCTTATGCGTTTTATTTATCCACATTCAACAAGTTGGTGAAGCGGTATTCGGTCTTTACCGTCAACAAATGGATGTTTCTATGGGCCACCTGTCTCATCTGGCCGTTTTCTTTCCGTGAAGTCATGGATATTCCTTGGGCGGCTGTTTCTACTAAAACCTGGTTGGAAACCGCCTATGTTGTTTTCTTTGGTACGTTTGTCGGATACATCCTTGTCATCTCAGCCCAACGCGTGTTGCGCCCCACGGTGGTCAGTTCCTATAACTATGTGCAGCCCATTGTGGCCGTTGTCGTGACGGTACTCACGGGAATGGGCATCTTCAAATGGACGCATGGCCTTGCTGTTCTCATGGTGTTTGTGGGCGTATGGATGGTCACCAAGTCAAGGTCGCGTCACGACATGGTAGACAATAAGGGCGAGTTGACCCGTGATTCGGCTTAGCACTCTGCAAAAAATGACAGTAAGGTCTGTGAAGAAAAGCAACTTTTTTCGATAAACAAATAGAACAAAAAAGATATTTATTTTTGTAAAATTTGGATTTTTGTTATCTTTGTATATCAATTTAAAGCTAACCAATATGAAGCGAACACTTTTATGGGCCTTCTGCAGTCTCTTTGCGATCTTCGTGAGTGCCCAGCAGCCTGTTGATACTATTGTGAAACCAGACCGCACAGAGGCGCTGCCAAACATGATTCGACTGAATTACGGGCTTGGCATCATGACATCCAAGTTCGAGGATGTGAGAGAAACTTACAATTCAAGCTCAGTCCTAACGCTGAGCCTTGACTATGAGCATTTGTGGGACAATGGGCTGGGCTTTGGCATTCATGCCAGCCAAAACCACTTTAGTAAGCCCAACTGCAATGTGCTTTTCGTGGGAGGCAGCTTCGTCGCCACATGGACAACCGACAGAGGCTGGCGATGGGAAGGTGCAGTAGGCATGGGCTTTGCCCGCAATGACCTGAATCAGCGTGGCCAGGAAAACGGACTTGGACTTCTAACTATTCTTGGTTGCACTTATAAGCTGTCACGCCATTGGGGTATCGGTGCCGACCTTAGACAGCTCACTTCCATCTATCGCAAGCCCGCCGGATGGGAGGGTCAGTTTGGATTCAACCACTATCAGTTAGGCATCGGCCTGGCTTATTTGTTTTAACCGCTTGCACTGTTGTCACATTCTGACGGAAACAAGGACAAACACTATCAATCTCAAATAGAAATGAAAAAGATTCAAACAAGCACTGCCGCCGTAGCTATGAGCCTGTTGCTGGCCACGGCCTCTTTCGTTCCAGGCTATGCTCAAAATGAGACGGAACAGGTTGAAAAAGAGCATACGCACAAGTGTGTGAGCATTAAATACTGCAACAGTAACGAGGAATTGGCCGCAGGCGAATGGAAAACTGCCGACAGTGTGACCATAATCACCAAGACGCGCAACCAACAGATGTGGTGGGGCGGAAACGATTTCAGGTTCGACTCGCACGACAAGCAGGTTAAGAAGCTGCTCAAGAAGGATGCCTTTGCTATCATGTATGGCGACACCCTCTTGCTGAACACCCGTCCGTACAAGGATCGTGGATGTGCTTTCGGCAATGGATATGCCCGAGCCTTCAAGATGAGCGACGGTCATCTGCTGCTCACCTACCTCAATGTGCAAGAAATGACCAATCGCGCTACCATTGGTGGAATGTTCGGCCTCATTGGTGCGTTGGCCACGGCTGCCGCCTCCAAGAAAGTAGCCAGCCAGAATGTGTGCTACGTCATCACGCCTGGCAACAAGAAAGCCTTGATAGTTGACGAGAAGCTCATGGCGGTTTTGCTCAACGATCATCAGCCCCTGCTCGACGAATACCGTTCTGTAGAAAAGAAGAAGCGACTCCATGCCGAGACCGTCATGCCGCTCTTGAAGAAGGCTGGCCTGTTGTAAGTGAAAATAGGTTGTGATTTTTTGGAATAGACAAGTCAGCAGGTGTGCTGGTTGCCCGTTTCCTCATCATAGAGATTGTCGAATTGTTGTCTTAGTTTATCCGGGTCCTCTATGATGCTGCGGATGGCTTTCAGGTGCTTTTCGTTAGGCGAGTTGGGTATCCATAGTTTGATGTAGCCTGTGTTGGAATATTTTTCTTGCAGGTGAGCCAGAAAGCGACGCCACTGTTCTTCGCGATTCTTTCCCGGCTCGTTTTCCAACCCAAACTGTACCGCGCGGCGAAAAACATGCTCTGGGTCGAGGTCTCTGTCAGCCTCGGCCACAATCTTTCCATAGATGCTGCGTGGCGAATGGGATGCGCTGGCACGGTGATCTTCAACGGCTTCGCGCATGATGCGTATCTGTTCTGGTGAGAACCATCGCTTCAATCGTGCGTCAGTGGCAAGTATTTTTCCTCCAGTGAGGTGATGAATGGCTCTCGGTCCAGACATGCCGATGTCGTGATAGGCCGCCACGGTGTATGCCATGTTTACGTCTGCCCCCATCCTTTTAGCCAGCTCGAGGCTTCCTTTGATGACATGCTGCACATGCCCCAATCCATGCGAAAGGTCAAATTCATTGTATTTCGGGAGGATGTTTTGCTCGATGAAAGCCATTAAATCAAGGTTTACATTGTTTTCTATCATGCTTATGGGAGTTTATTGCAAATGTAAGAATAATTGTTTATTTTTGCAAAACAATCTCAAGAAGATTCAACGAAAAACTATTTGTATGCATGCACCTCGTGTTCAACGCAACTCTCTTCAAGCTTGGCTCTTGGCCATGCGTCCCAAAACTTTGTCGGGTTCGGCTGTTCCCGTGATGATTGCCACAGCGTTGGCAACGGCGATGACCAATTGGAACGTTCGTATTATGCCGGTAGTGTTGTGTTTCCTCTTTGCTTTCATTATGCAGATAGATGCTAATTTCATCAACGACTATCTTGATTTCAAGCGGGGAAATGACGATGAAACCCGACTGGGACCACGCCGTGCTTGTGCGCAAGGGTGGATTTCTCCGCAAGCCATGCGCATGGGTATTGTCGTAACAACCTTGCTGGCTTGCGTGGTTGGACTGCCTTTGGTTTGCTATGGTGGTATTGAAATGATTGGGGTGGGACTTCTCTGTGTATTGTTTTGCTTTCTCTACACCACGCATCTGTCTTACCTCGGATTGGGTGATCTCCTAGTTCTTCTCTTCTTTGGCCTTATTCCTGTTTGTGTAACCTACTATTTGGCGATGCCGTCAACGATGAATCATGTCACTTGGGAAGTAGTGTTGAGTTCGCTGGCCTGTGGAATTATCATTGATACCTTGTTGATTGTCAACAACTATCGTGACTTGGAAAACGATCGACGGGCGCACAAGATGACCTTGGTAGTAAGGATGGGTGAATCCTTATCACGCAAAGTTTATCTCATGTTGGGATGGTTGGGATGCTTGTTGGGTATTGTGTTTTTGTTCAATGGGCATCCTTGGGCTTTTGTATTCCCAATAATTTATTTGGTTTTGCATACGCGTACTTACCGTCGCATGCGAATCAAACAAGGTAAGGCATTGAATCAAATCCTTGGTGAAACAGGGCGGAACATCTTTATTTATGGTGTTCTGGTGTCTCTCGGGCTACTTGTTTAAGGGCGGTTCTATAAATTACCGCCGTAAAGTTTTTTATGTCAGCTTTTTTACGTTTTGTCATCTTGTGGACTCTTTTTGGTTCAATTTGCTTGTTCGTTCAGTCGTATAGCTCGCTATACTCCTT
>URFI01000071.1 GCA_900547085.1 uncultured Prevotella sp. | reverse complement strand
ACGAGCGTCTGTATGAAAACGATCATCAGCGTACGGATGTGCTCAGCATCTTGGGACAGTTGTACAATCAGCAGAAAAATTACGGCAAGATGCTTTCTGTTTTGGAACGTATTGAGCAGGCTGAAGGAACCAATGAGGAACTCACGCTTTCGAAAATGAGCGTTTATGAGATGATGGGTGATAAGGAATCGGCTCGCAAAACCTTGCAACAACTGGCCGACAGTCATCCCAATGACGTGAATTACAGGGTGATGTTAGGCAATTGGCTCATGCAGCATGGCGGGCAAAAGAAGGCTTATAAACTGTTCACCCAGGCCTTGGAAGAGGAACCCGAGAACGGTTTTGTGTTGGCTTCGCTATACGATTATCATAACCAGGTGGGCGACAAAGAGAAGGCTATCGCGCTGAGAGACCGCATCTTGATGAGTAAGGACACGGAGGTTCAGACCAAGATGACGATGTTGCAGCAAGTGATTCGGGACAATGAAGACCACAAGCGCGACAGCACGGAGGTACTCAATCTGTTCAAGCGCATGATGAAAGCCCATCCCAAAGATGCTGAAGTCGCTTCCTTGGCAGCAGCCTACATGAGTTTGAAGAAGATGCCGCAAGACACGGTGATGGCAGCCTTGCAGCACGTCATTGACATTGCGCCCGACAACTCGCCGGCCCGATTGCAGTTGTTGCGCATGTATCTGCCCGGAAAGAACTGGAAGAAAATCATTGCCCTTTGTGAAGAAGGCGCACAGTTTACGCCCGATGAGATGGCTTATTATTACTACATGGCTTGGGCCCATGTGCAGCAAGATGAGCAACCCAAGGCCATTGATGCCCTTAAACGCGGCGTGAGTACCATCAACGACAAGAGCGATACCGAATTGGTGAGCGAGTTTTATTCCATGATGGGCGACTTGTTGCACCAGCAAGGCGATCAACAGGGAGCTTTTGCGGCTTATGACAGTTGTCTGCAATGGAAGGATGACAACATTGCTTGCTTGAACAACTATGCATATTTTCTGAGTGAAGATGGTCAAAATTTGAAGCGGGCAGAACAAATGAGTTATAAAACGGTAACGGCATCGCCCAACAATGCGACCTATCTGGACACCTACGCTTGGATACTGTTCATGCAAGAGCGATACACCGAGGCTAAGTTGTACATTGATCAGGCGCTGAAGAATGATACCGATTCCGTGCAAAGCGCCGTCATCATTGAGCATGCCGGGGATATTTATGCCATGAATGGAAACATCGATCAGGCGCTGAAATATTGGCAAGAGGCCTTGAAACTGGCGCCAAAAGATGATCAAGCCCTGATTGAACGGAAGATTAAACAGAAGAAATACATCAAGAAATGAAGAAAATACTCCATGGGGCTTTGACCGTGTGCGCTGTTTTGTTGCTGGCATCGTGTGCCTCCAAAAAAGCGGTAGTCAAAGAACCCTTGCCAGGTAAAGAACCTCATACGGGTGCAACCTCGCCTGGCATTACTGAGGATATGCAAGAGCTGGCATTCGTACAGCGTGTGTATGATAATCAGGTTTATGCGCAAAACATCGTTGGGAACATGACGTTTAGTCTTACCCGAGGTGGCAAAAGGATTTCTGCGCCAGGCTCTGTACGCATGCGGAAGGACAAGGTGATTCGGCTGCAAGTGTTCATTCCCTTTTTGGGGACAGAGGTGGGACGGATTGAATTCACCCCCGATGGCGTGCTTATCATAGACCGTATGCACAAAGAGTATGTGCGAGCCGACTATCGTGAGTTGGATTTCTTACGCGACAATGGACTGACATTCTACAGCTTGCAGGCACTCTTCTGGAATCAGTTGTTGGTTCCCGGGAAGGAAAAGGTCAGTGAATCTGACCTGAAGTCGTTCGACGTGCGTCTGTCGACAGTGGGTGAAACCGTGCCGTTGGTGCTGAAAAAGGGCAGTATGAAATATCGTTGGAATGCCCAAAAGGACAATGGACGCATCCTGTCTACCGTGGTTTCCTACCAAAGCAACAAACACGGGAGGTCAACCTTGACCTGGAATTACGACAATTTTAAGGCCGTTGGCGTGAAACAGTTTCCTGCCAAGCAGGTGTTCTCCTTCATGACCACGGCTACTAAGACACCGCAACAAGGCCAAGTGACCATCGACATGAATGATGTACAGACAGACAGCAATTGGGAAGAGCGTTCCACGGTCTCTAATCGGTACAAGCAGATGGATGTAAAGGCGGTATTAGGCAAACTATTAAACAGGTAAATGAAACGTTATTTAATCATACTCCTATCATTGGCTTTGACGGTTTCACTGCCGGCACAGAAGAAACGTACGCCCACAAGACAGCGAACAAGAACCACAAAGACCACGACTAAGAAGAAAAAAACAACCAAGAAAAAGTCGACAAAGACAGTTCGATATTCCAATTCATCCATCAAAGGATTGGAAAGTCAGCGCAGTCAGATTCAGAAGAAGATTAAGCAACAGGAAAGAGCGTTGCGTACCAACCAGTCGGATGTGAAGAAAAGGTTGCAAGATTTGATGATTCTCAACACGGCGATTAACGATAGACAGAAAAATATCGACAGCATTGAGGCCGACATTCATCATTTGAATGGGAATATAGATATCATCAAGTCGCAGCTGCAAACGCTGCAAACGCAATTGGTAGAGCGCAAACAAAAGTACATCAAGTCGATGGCCTACATGACGCGCAGCCATACCATACAGGATAAAATCATGTTTATCTTCTCAGCGAAGAACTTTGCGCAGATGTACCGTCGCTTTCAGTTTGTGCGCGACTATGCCACCTATCAGCGCGCACAGGGTGAAGGTTTGAAAGCTAAGCAGGCGCAGGTGGAAGAAAAACATGTACAACTGCAGAATGCCAGAGGAAGGAAAAGCAATCTGCTCTACCAGGGAAAGAAAGAAAAAGAAACCCTTGAGGGCCAGCAGGTGGAACAGAAGCAGATGGTTAGTAACCTGCAAAAGCAGCAGAAAACCATTCAAAACGTCATTGCCCAGCAGCGCAAGAAAGATGCTGCGCTCAACGCCCAGATTGATAAGTTGGTTGCCATCGAGGTGGCCAAAGCCAAGGCTCGAGCAGAAGCTGAGGCCAAACGTAAGGCTGCACTTGCAGAGGCTGCACGCAAAAGAGCGGCCGAACTGGCACGAAAGAAGGCCGAAGCCGAGGCCGCCGCCCGCGAGAATGCGCGTAGGATAGCTGAGGCCAAAGAGCGTGAGGAACGCCTGAAAGCCGAGGCACGTGCTGCCGCAGCCGCCGCAGAGAAGGCACAACAGGAGAAATCGGCTGCTCAAGCAAAGGCGGCGGCCGAGACTAGATTGGCCGCAGAGCAAACCGCTCGCGAGGCTCAAGCAGCCCGTGAGGCTGCCGAGCGCAAGGCTGCCAGTGACGCAGTGCGCAACAGGGAGACCATCGCCAGGGCGCAGAAGCGCGCTGATGAGAGTCTTAAGATGAGTTCGGTAGATCGTATGCTTTCAGGAGGGTTTGAGGCTAATCGCGGACGTTTGCCCATCCCGATTACTGGTGGGTACCGCATCGTGAGCCATTTTGGGCAGTACAATGTGGAGGGATTGAAGAATGTAACACTTGATAATAAAGGTGTTAATATCCTCGGAAGCCCTGGTTGCAAGGCACGGGCTATTTATGACGGCGAGGTGAGTGCCGTGATGTCTTATGCAGGCACGATGGTTGTGATGGTTCGCCATGGCTCGTATATTTCAGTGTATTGTAACTTGGGGTCGGTTAGCGTTTCTCAGGGACAGAAAGTAAAGACCCGTCAGGTGCTTGGAACTGTCGGACGGGATAACATTTTGCAGTTCCAACTGCGGAATGGGACAACCAAACTCAATCCCGAGTCGTGGCTGGGTAGGTAGTCCCGAGCGTTTGTGCGGCAGCATCCATCAGTCGCCATGGAGCGGTTTTGTGTGTGGATTGAAGGCTGGCCGTGAATAAAAAGCTAACCCGAAAAAACATAGAGATGAATAAAAATCAGATTGCAACCAGGATAAATAATAAGGTATTAGAACCCGTAAGATTGTTTATGGGGCAGGAGAAGTCGGGCGGCATCGTGCTGGCCATCAGCGTTCTGTTGGCCATGGTGTTGGCCAATACGGCATTAGGACCAAGCTATCACGACTTTTTCCAACAGACATTTGGGTTCTTATGGAATGGTGAACCATATTTTAATTTTACCCTACACCATTGGATTAACGATGGACTGATGTCCGTGTTTTTCTTCCTGGTGGGGCTGGAACTGAAGCGCGAGTTCATTGCTGGCGAGCTGGCCGACTTACGCAACACGGTTTTGCCAATAGGAGCTGCTGTGGGAGGTATGCTGATTCCTGCGGCGATTTATCTTTCGTTCAACGCTGGCACAGAAGAGGCGGTGGGATGGGCCATACCCATGGCAACCGATATTGCTTTTGCCCTGGGTGTGGTTAGCTTGTTAGGCAGTCGCGTGCCATCATCCGTCAAGGTGTTTCTAACAACTTTGGCTATTGTTGACGACCTGGGAGCCGTCATCGTGATAGCCTTGTTCTATACCTCGGAAATCTCCGTAGTCAACGTGCTGTTGGGGTTGGGCTTTCTGTTGCTGATGTTCGTCGGCAACAAGTTGGGGGTGAAGAACCTGTTCTTCTACGCCCTGCTGGGCATTGCCGGCGTGTGGGTTTGTTTCCTTCTGTCGGGTGTTCATGCCACTATTGCCGCTGTACTGGCTGCCATGACCATCCCCGCAGATTCGGAGATTGATGAGAACACTTTCCTGCATCGTGTGCGAAAACTGACCAGACGATTCGACGCGGCCGAGTCGAATGACTTTCGGACGCTCGAGAAAGAACAAGTGGAGATATTGGCTCATATCCAGAAAGACACCACCACCGCCATTCCTCCCCTGCAGTTGATAGAGCATCATCTGAACCCAATCGTGACGTTTATCGTGCTACCCGTCTTTGCTTTTGCCAACGCTGGTGTAAACTTGGTGGACATCGATTGGTCAGCAGTGTTTGCTACGAACATTACCATAGGCGTTGCGCTGGGACTTTTAGTGGGAAAACCATTGGGAGTGTTAGGCGTTTCCTGGCTGTTGAGTAAGTTGGGATTCGCAAAATTGCCAGCAGACATGTCAAAGCGTCGATTGTTGGGCCTGGGCTTCCTGGCATCTATAGGCTTTACGATGTCGATGTTCGTCTCAACTCTTGCCTTTCAAACGGAGATGATGCTCACGCAAGCAAAGATTGGTATCTTCATGGCTTCAATCTTTGGTGGACTCATTGGCTACAAGTTGTTGAAATCATCGAGCAATAAAAATTAAGGGAGCCATTTTTTGGAAAATGAATCAATTTATCGTACCTTTGTGAGTACATCATATAATAATTTTCTATCTTATGCAAACAAGACATCACCTTTCCGTACTGATACATGAACAAGCAAAGAAATATGGTTCGCGTGATGCGCTGACCTTTCGAAGCTTTGGCAGTTTGAAGTGGAAAACCGTTTCTTGGAAGCAGTTCTCTTTGCGTGTGAAACAGGTGTCTAATGCGTTGATTGACTTTGGATTGAAACCACAAGAAAAAATCGGTGTGTTTGCACAAAACTGCCTCCAGTATCTGTATTCAGATTTTGGTGCGTATGGAGTTCGGGCCGTTTCCATCCCTTTGTATGCAACCAGCAGTGAGCAGCAGATACAATATATAATAAACAACGCACAGATACGCTTCCTCTTTGTTGGCGAACAAGAGCAGTATAACAAGGCACATCGTGTGTTTTCCCTATGTCCTACACTCGAGCGAATTATCATTTTTGATCACAGTGTTCGATTGAGTGCGTACGATACAAATGCTATTTATTTTGAAGACTTTATTAGATTAGGTGAGAATCTGCCACATCAATTGGAGGTAGAAAAGCGATGGACAGATGCCAATGATGAGGATATTTGCAACATCCTGTATACCAGTGGAACCACAGGAGTAAGCAAGGGCGTGGTATTGACCTACGGTCAGTACGACGCAGCCATGGAAGCAAATGGAAAAAGTGTGCCTGTTGGTGAGCAAGACCGTGTGGTGAGCTTTCTGCCCATTACGCATATTTTTGAACGGGGTTGGTTGTATTTGTGTCTAACGGCAGGTGCCCACATTATTATTAACACGTATCCCAAAGAAATACAGCAGACCATGCGTGAAGTGAAACCTACCGCTATGTCGGCCGTTCCTCGCTTTTGGGAGAAAGTGTATATAGCGGTGAAAGAGCGCATTGATAGTGCTAATCCCGTACAAAAGAAACTTTTCAACAGGGCATTGGCCGTTGGAAAAAAATATAATATCGACTATTTGAGTAAAGGAAAACGACCTCCTTTTGCCTTGTCAGCAGAATATCAAGTATATAATAAGAGTGTCATGGCATTGGTTCGCAAACAAATTGGTTTGCAGAACCCACATTTCTTTCCAACGGCGGGTGCTTATGTTTCACCAGAAGTTGAGGAGTTTGTTCATTCCATCGGTATCTACATGATGGTTGGGTATGGTCTCACCGAGAGTTTGGCCACCGTTTCTTGTGATCGTATGGACAGGCCATATACGGTTGGTTCGGTAGGCAGACCGGTCGATGGCATTCAGATTAAGATAGGGGAGAATAGTGAAATCCTGCTCAAAGGGCCTACCATCACTAGAGGATATTATGAACTGCCCAATGCAAATGCAGCTGCTTTTGATGAGGATGGGTTCTTTCATACGGGCGATGCAGGCTACATGAAAGACGGAGAGCTGTACTTGACAGAGCGAATCAAGGATCTGTTCAAGACGAGTAACGGAAAATATGTCGCACCACAGATGGTGGAGGCGATGCTCTTGGTAGACAAATATGTGGACCAAGTGGTTGTAATCGCTGACCAAAGAAAGTTTGTTTCGGCATTGATTGTACCAGAGTTCAGGCTCTTGGAAGAATATGCCAGCGATCATGGAATCGCCTATGTGGATAGAGAAGATTTGTGTGAAAACAAACAGATTAAGGACATGATGATGGAACGCATCAAGACTCTACAGCAGTCGTTGGCCCACTATGAGCAAATCAAGCGATTCACTCTTCTTCCTCACCATTTCAATATGGAGCGTGGGGAATTGACGGATACATTGAAAATCAGACGTCCAGCCGTCTATAAAATCTACAAGGACGTCATTGACAGCATGTACGAAGAATAATGATAACAAGCGACCAGTTAAAAGATGTGATGGAGCGTGCTGAAGCACTTCATCGGTATTTGAACATAGACCAGAAAAAAGTAGAGTTCGAAGAAGAACAACTACGCACACAAGCACCTGATTTTTGGGAAGATCCTAAGCGGGCCCAAGAACAGATGATTAAGGTTAAGGGTATTGAGAAGTGGCTCGTTGGTTATCAGCAAGTGCGCCAGTTGGCTGATGAGTTGGAGTTGGCATTCGATTTCTATCGTGATGACATGATTACGGAAGACGAGTTGGATGCCGACTATGCCAAGGCTGTTGCCGCCATAGAGCATTTGGAAATGAAGAACATGCTTCGTCAAACCGAAGATCCCATGGACTGTGTGATGAAGATTAACTCGGGAGCAGGCGGTACGGAGAGCCAGGATTGGGCACAAATGCTCATGCGTATGTACATGAGATGGGCCGAGGCTCATGATTACAAGTGTACCATCAGTGATATTCAGGACGGTGATGAGGCCGGCATCAAGAGCGTGACGATGAAGATAGAAGGTGGCGAATACGCATACGGTTACCTGAAGAGCGAGAACGGAGTGCATCGCTTGGTGCGCGTTTCTCCATTCAATGCCCAGGGAAAGCGTATGACTAGCTTCGCCAGCGTCTTTGTTTCACCCCTGGTTGACGATACCATTGAGGTGTTTGTTGACCCTGCTCGGGTGTCGTGGGATACCTTCCGGTCGAGTGGTGCAGGCGGACAAAATGTAAATAAGGTGGAGTCTGGCGTTCGTCTTCGCTATCAATACGAAGATCCTGACACGGGAGAGGAAGAAGAAATTTTAATTGAAAACACCGAAACACGTGACCAACCAAAGAACCGAGCCAAGGCCATGCAGCTCTTGAAGAGCCAACTTTACGACCGTGCCATGAAAAAACGGTTGGAGGCGCAAGCTAAAATTGAGGCCGGGAAGAAGAAGATAGAATGGGGAAGTCAAATCCGAAGTTATGTTTTTGACGACCGTCGTGTGAAAGATCACCGCACCAATTATCAGACAACCGATGTAGACGCAGTGATGGATGGTAAGCTGGATGAGTTTATTAAGGCTTACCTCATGGAATTTCCGGTTGCGGATGAGAATGACTAATGAACCTTTAAAATAATACAACTATGAGTGAAAAAAGCAAAATGAATCGAGCTAAGCGCGAGGCAAGACAAGAAAAACAAGCGCAGAATGTCATTAAATGGCTCTCCATAGCATTGCTTGTTTGTGCCATCATTTGGATTATTGTCGCCATGAACGTGTAACGGATGAGCGGATTTGAGATAGAACGCAAGTTTCTTGTCAAGAAAGGGGGAGCATTCAAGCGTGCCGCATTTTCCAGTGGCCACATCCAACAGGGATACATACCTTGCCTCAATGCGACAGTGAGGATTCGTGTTCGTGACGACGAAGCATACCTGACCATCAAGGGAAGATCAACTCATGGCGGAATGACGCGTTATGAGTTTGAGACAAAAATCACGCTTGATGAAGCCTCGCATCTACTACAGCTCTGCCAAGGAGGTATCATCGACAAGCGTCGTTATCTCGTTAAAAGTGGCAATCATGTGTTTGAAGTGGATGAATTCTACGGCGATAACGAGGGACTTGTTATGGCCGAGGTGGAATTGAAGTCAGAAGATGAACCTTATGAGAAGCCAGACTTCATTGGCCCTGAGGTCACAGGAGATGCGCGTTTCTATAACAAATACATGCTCACGAATCCTTTTTCCGCTTGGAAAGATACGTTGCCAGAAGAATACCGATAAGCAGTGATAGCACAACACCGATGCTGTCGGCCAGAAAATCCATCCATTCGCCACTGCGGTTGCCTCCAGTGCAGGTTGCTTGAACGATTTCTATCAGGCCTCCCATGATGATAGGTGCCGCAAATGTGAGGATGAAGAGCTGTTTGTTACTCAGCTTTTGGTGGCTGCGGGCAGTTTCAATCCAAATGCAACATCCTAAAATAGTGTACAAGGCCACGTGCGTCCATTTGTCTATGAGCGTGACACCACTTAATGGGGTTTCTGGAATAGGAATCAAGCAAACAACCCAAATACCAAGGATAAGTACGGTAGTAATGGGGTATCGCTTGATAAATTGTATGATTTGTTGCATAAGAAACCGAACTATTTTCATGCAAAAATAGTGCAAGCCGAAGACAAAGGAAGTTTACTTACTTTGTTGAGGCGTAGCCTATTTTATGCAAAGATACAATATTTTCAAGATATCAACAGCACGATTGTATCAAATCATTTGCCGAATCTGCCATGTCCATCAAAGATTTTTTTTATTTCAACAAGTCCGACCGCAAAGCGCTTATCTTTCTGCTCACGGTTGGTATTTGTGCTACAGCCCTGTTTTACCTGCTCAGTGACGACGAGAAAACAACGGCAGGCGGCTCTGTTCGTGACACCGTTTTTGTCAAAGAACCAGGCAGATCCTACTATTCCAGCTCTCAACCTGTAGCATATTATCGGGTGGAAGGGCGACAAGCCGAACTCTTTCCCTTTGACCCAAACACTGCTGACAGTACAGACCTGTTGCGATTGGGATTGCAACCGTGGCAGGTGCGCAACATCTACAAATACAGAGCGGCAGGTGGTGTGTATCGCAAGGCTTCCGATTTTGCCCGCTTGTATGGACTGACGCGTAAGCAATATCTTGCCATGGAACCATACATTCACATCAGTTCTGATTATCTTCCTGCGTCAACACTCGCCGCAAATGCAGCACAAACGCCTGAATTGGAGCGTGATACCGTTCGCTTTCCCATCAAAATCAAATCTACCGAGCATG
>URFI01000070.1 GCA_900547085.1 uncultured Prevotella sp. | reverse complement strand
TTGTACAACACACGCGAAGAGGTTGACCAACTGGTTGCGGGCATTGAGCGCGTCAGTCGGATGTTCTGATCAGAACGCTTGTTTGCATTTCCACAAGGCGTTCAGCAGCCACAGGCAGCAAACCACGCGCACGGCGAACGGCGCTTCGATGGGAAATACGGTCATTACGAATGCCAGTTGGGCATTCAGCAGCAACAGCGTCTGCCTCGTGTTCACCTCACGTTCCATCACTTTGGCGTAGTAACGCCGCAAAAGTTCTATCGGCATCAATAATTTACCGATGACGTGCTGATAATTGAAACGTGCCGAGGGTGTGCTTTCTGATAAAAGAATGTTCTTTTCCATTGTCGTTCGTATTTGATGGTTCATGTTCTGTTTGATGCGGCAAAAGTACGACAAGAGGTGGAACTTATTTTTCCATACCAAACAAAGGTTGTTAATACTTGTTGCAGGTTAACTTTATTTCACATATAGAGGATATGGCGTAGCAGTTCAGTGGTGGGAGACGCCTTGTCACTTTCCTTTTCAATATACAAAATATGATTACTCATTCTCAATATGATACAGATATACTGAATCTTAGCAAGCAACTGGTGTGCTGGTTACGCCCCATCGGGGCAAAAGCTCTTAGCCCAGGGCATCGCCCTGGGATGCCATACGTTGGTGGATAACGCCCTGTAAGGGCAAAAGCAAAAGCAACGAAACGATGGTCAGATGCTTTTGCCCCTGTAGGGCGCAGAAACCCTAACGAACACCAATCCCAGGGCGGTGCCCTGGGCTATAAGCTGTTGGGCTTGCAGCCCGATCTAGAGAAAACAACACCATTCGATTACTATGACAGAACTGTTATGATGCACAACACTTTAAAATCTCATTATTACCCCAACCTCATCGAGGCTGGATGCGACGAGGCGGGGCGTGGATGCTTGGCCGGAAGCGTGTTCGCCGCCGCCGTCATTCTGCCGCCCAACTATGACAATGTAGAGCTGAACGATTCGAAACAGCTCTCGCGCAAAAAGCGCAATGCATTGCGCCAAACCATCATCAACGATGCCGTGGCGTGGGCAGTGGGTGAGGTTTCACCCCAAGAGATTGACGAAATCAATATCTTGCGCGCCAGTTTTCTGGCCATGCACCGTGCGTTGGACCAGCTCACCACGCGCCCGCAGGCCATCATCGTGGACGGAAATCGCTTCACGCCTTATCATGATTTGCCCTATACCACTATTATAAAAGGTGACGGCAAGTACCAGGACATAGCCGCAGCCAGCATCTTGGCCAAGACTTTTCGGGATGATTACATGGACCGCCTGGCGCAAGAATACCCGCAATACGACTGGCAATCGAACATGGGCTACCCCACACGCAAGCATCGGGAGGCCATCCGTGCCTATGGCATCACGCCCTATCACCGCCGTTCGTACAACCTTTTGGGCAGTGCAGAGCTGTCGTTGGATTTCTAATGCACTGCCTCTTGGCCTACTGATGCACATTGCATCAGTCTTGTCTTATAAGATTGCGTGCTTTAGCTTGATATGTGTTGGCTTCTGATGCTTGAATGCTTAGCTTGCTGCTATAGGAGGAATCCAGTATGCACACATCCTCGTCAACTCGTCAACTTGTTAACTTGTCAACTCACCAACTTAGAAACTAAAAAACTAAAAAACTCACAAACTAAAAAACTCACCAGCTTAAAAACTTAAAAACTTAGAAACTCAAAAACTCACAAACTACTTCCCCATGCGATTAGAAAAATTCGGAAACGAACTCGAGCTACTGCTGTTGCTCACCGATAACAACAATTACACCGCCCAGCAGTTGGCCGACAGGCTGCACGTCACGCGGCGCAACCTCTACTATTATCTCGACTATCTGCGCAACAGCGGGTTTCAGGTCATCAAAACCGGAGCCTATTACCGACTGGATCCCAATAGTAAGTTTTTCAGGCGACTGCACGACAACATCGTTTTCACCAAGGAAGAAGCCGCTTACCTGCGCCGAATGCTGGAGGCCAGCAACAAGAAAGACCTTATCCTGGCGACCCTTAAAACCAAACTCGACCGTTATTATAGCCTGGAAGGGTCGTTCTCACCAGCCGCTTTGAAGCGCATCCACAACAACGTGCGCACCTTGAAAGAGGCCATGGAGACACAGAGCGTCGTGGTGCTCAGGGGCTATTCGTCGCCGCACAGCAAGACCGTTTCCGACCGTGTGGTGGAGCCTTACCTGCTGATGAACGACGATTTGGACGTGCGGTGTTACGAGATGCAGTCGGACATGTGCAAAACGTTCAAGGTGTCGCGCATCAAGAGCGTTGAGGTGATGGATGTGTTTTGGATGAACCAGGCCAAGCACCGCGACCTGTTCACGGATATCTTCATGTTCAGTGGCGACGAAAAGCTGCCGGTGAAACTGCGCTTGGGGCAGTTGGCATACAATCTTTTGCTGGAGGAATACCCGCAGTCGCAACCTTTCCTGGCTCCCGAGAAGGATGAGAAACACTGGATTTTCAAAGCCGACGTAGCCAGCTATCTGGGTATCGGGCGGTTTGTGTTGGGTTTGTTCCAAGACATTGAGGTTCTGCAAGACCAGCGTTTCAAGCAATACATCGCCGACTGTGTAGAGCAAATGAGCCAGAAGGTTTCCGGCTCCCGCACTGTTCGCCCGCCAAAAATTGAACTTTGACATGCGCTGACAGCCCTTTTCTGAATCCCAACCAGGGAGGATATCTTTCCACACTCCATTTTTCATTTAGAATATCTAAAAGTCCCTTCATTCCTCGCTTATTGGGTATATCTTTCTCCTTGTCTTTCAATCAGTTGCAATAGCATTGACTTTCCCCTCCAATTGCATAGACTTTGGACGGTAAAGTCATAGACTTTGGACGGTAAAGTCATAGACTTTGGACGGTAAAGTCAAAGAGATTGAAATGATAGTTTATTGCTACTACAAAATAACCGATAAAAAGCATGGTCCCGGCTCTATTTATTTAACATAAAAAATAAGCTGATAGAAAAAAGTCATTAGTTGGTAGCGTCTGTCTCAAAACTACAAATCAAGCAGACATCATATCTTGCGTGCCAACAGGAAAGGATCATGATATCTCATTTTTTTAACAACGAAAAACGCAAAAGAAACAAAAGTACGTTGCCGCAAAAGATATTTTACGAAAGAACGTCCCGTTCTGTCTAAAAAGACGAAAAAAAGTCGCAGTATTTCTCTTTCGATGAAGGGGGTGGCGGAAGGGTGTAGCTCATTTCTTTTCGTTCCTTTCGTCAGAACGTCTGCGTTCTTTGGTTTCTTTATATCAAACGTACATTTTCGTGTTTTTTGTTTATTTCGTTGTTGATATCATCTACGCTGTTTACAACAACAAATACATCATTTTTTTATTGAAAGAGTTGTGAAAGAATGGTCACTGGTTTATGTTCCCCATTTGTAGATGCGACAAAAGACCCGGAAAATTGTCGCAAATGTTGCGACGTTATTGCACATTTTAGGTTGAATTCACAACTTCAATGAAATATGTAAGTTCAATCACTACTGTCCACGAATCCTTTTTTTTATTTCTCAAATGGTTACATGGATAGTAATGATTGTGTTTATGGGATGTTCATGAAACTGTTTCTAAAATTTCATGAACCGTTGTCCATGCTTCTATTGGAGCATGCCCTATCGGGACTTGCATGCCTCACCCACCTGCTTTAACTGTACCGTTCTTACTTAGTAAAATTAGGGTGTGAGGATAGGTTATTTTAATCTTTGTTCGCTAAAATATGTTAAAAAGCACAACTATTAACTCATTTTTTTTTACTTTTCGCACAATTCACCTATATTTGTAAATCGTTAGCCTAAAGGATGTGATATCACGGAATGTTTCGCTGAGTCAGATTTATGTTTACAGACTGAAATGTAAATTGGCAAGAGAGGAATGAAACCTGTATAAATATCTATCGCTAAGAGCTACTTTTAATACTACTGAACAAACCATTAATAATAAACAATATGTTAAATTAGCGATTGAAAGGAGAAATTTTTATGAAAAAAAGACTAACACTGTTTCTCGCGTGCCTGTTCCTAAGTATAGGTATGGCAATGGCACAAACACAGATTAACGGTACTGTGATTTCTGCGGACGATGGTCAGCCTGTTGTTGGCGCCTCCGTTGTAGTTCAAGGAACCAAAAATGGTACCGCTACTAACATTGACGGTAAGTTTACTTTGAGTGTACCCAAAGGTGCAAAACTCATAGTTTCTTACATTGGAATGGTGACTAAAACAGTTGTTGCTGCCAACAACATGACCGTTAGCTTGGTTAGCGATGACAGTAACCTCGATGAAGTGATTGTTGTAGCTTACGGTACAGTGAAGAAATCTACCTACACAGGTTCTGCAACGAATGTAGACTCTAAGAAATTGGAGAAAGTGCAGGCTGCCGATGCTTCTAAGGCTTTGGAAGGTATGGTTGCAGGTTTGTCCGTAACATCTCCTTCAGGACGTGCAGGTGAGTCTACGGTGATGCGTATTCGTGGTATTGGTTCATTGAACGCTTCAAGTTCACCGTTGATTATTCTCGATGGTGCTCCTTACAGTGGCGAGATTAACGCCATTAACACGAAGGATATCGAGAGCATCAACGTACTGAAAGATGCTGCCTCTGCTGCTTTGTATGGTGCACGTGGTGCCAATGGTGTCATCATGATTACCACCAAGGGCGGTGACAAGGGAAGAGTTCAAGTATCTTTCGATGCCCGCATTGGTACCAATCAGCGTGCTGTTCCCGAATATGACATCATTACCGACCCCGGTATGTATTATAAACTTACTTGGGAGGGACTTAAAAACTCTGTTACTTATGCTGAGAAGCCAGTGGATAACCCAGGACAATGGGCTTCGGCCAATTTGATTGATGCGTTGGGATATAATGTGTATAGTACACCTGACAACAAAGTAGTTGACGAAAAAGGTAATCTGACCACAGCACCTATACGTTACGAAGATGCTGCCAACTTCAACGATTGGATGGGTACATTGTACGAACCCAAGACGCGCGAAGAATATAACCTGAGTGTTACCAAGGGTTCAGCAAAGTCGAAGGTGTATTTCTCTGTAGGTTACTTGAATGATCGTGGCTTCAGTATGAAGACCAAATTTGAGCGTTTGACCACTCGTATGTCATACGATTCAGATATTACCGACTGGTTACGCATTGGTGCCTCTTCGCAATTTGCTAAGACTACTGCACAAAATCCTGCTAGCTATGAGGAAAACAACTTTAGTAACTTGTTTATGTGGAGCCGTATGATTGCGCCTATCTATCCTATTTACAAGCATGATAAAGATGGTAAGATTTTGCGTGACGCCCATGGTGAGAAAGTTTACGATGATTCTCAGGCTCGAATGTATGCTGGAGGTATGAACCTGATTCGGCAAACCGAACTTAACATTACGGAAAATGTCAACTACTACCTCACGCAAAATGCACGTGTAGACGTGAAACTGCCTTACAACTTTAAGTTTAGCTCTACGGCTACATTTAATGGCAACTGGTGGCGTTATACTAACATGATGAACCCACTCGTTGGTGATGGACAGGCTTACGGTGGTATTCTTGATAAAGAGGTGAACCAAATGACGTCGCTCAACTGGAACCAAATATTGAAATGGGACAAGACTTTCAATGACTTTGGTGTACATGTGATGCTGGGACATGAAAACTATAATGAGAAATCCAACTTCTTAAATGGCGAGAAGAAAGGGTTGCTCGATCCTACATTGCCAGAATTCCGCTCGGGTGCCAACATTTCCAGCTTAGACTCTTATGGTCGCGAATACAAGGTAGAAGGCTACTTCGGACAGGTAACAACCGACTACATGGACAAATACTACGCTTCTGCTTCTTTGCGCCGTGATGGTTCTTCTGTATTCCATCCCGATCATCGCTGGGGTACATTCTGGAGCTTGGGCGCATCGTGGCGCATCAATCAGGAAAACTTCTTGAAAGACGTTGATGCTATCCAAAACCTGAAGCTGCGTGTCAGCTACGGTGTACAGGGTAACGACTATCTGTATTTGCCAAATACGGATCCTCCTTTGCGTGCTTATACTCCGTATACCAACCTTTACAAGATTGCCTCTACGGGTACCGAAAGTGTTTACGGACCTGCTTATAAAGGTAACGAAAGCATTACTTGGGAAAAGAATAACAACTTTGACGTTGGTTTGGAATTCTCGTTCTGGAAAGGTTTGATTGCTGGTGAACTCGACTTCTTTAGCCGTCGTACATCCGATATGCTCTTCAACCTTCCTATCTCTTCAACGACAGGATTCGATTCTGAACCAGTGAACTTCGGTAAAATGGTAAATACAGGTTTTGAATTCAACCTTTCATCTAACGTGTACAACGATCGGAATGTCAATGTTAATGTAGGTGTGAATGGTACTACATACACAAACAAGATTACCGAATTGCCCGAACAGTTTAGAGAAGACGGTATCTCCAAAGGTTTCCGTATCCTGAAAGAGCAGGGTGGTATCTTCGACTACTATATGGTTAAATCGGCAGGTGTCAATCCAGAGAATGGTGACCAAATGTACTGGTGCTGGAATAAGAAAACAGAACAGTTTGAGAAAGTAGGCAGCGAAGACTACAGCAGTTCGTTAAAGGACAGACAGTTTGTGGGTTCGGCTTTGCCAAAAATAGCAGGAGGTTTCTATGCTAACGCAGCAGCCTACGGGTTCGATTTCTCTATTCAATTCTCTTATAGAGTAGGTGGAAAGGTTTACGATGGCAGTTATCGTCAATTAATGTCGTCAGGTGATTTAGGCTCGAACTGGCACAAGGATATTTTGAACCACTGGACACCCGAGAACACCAACACCGACGTTCCACGTCTGCATACGGATAGCCAAGGTCTCAATCAGGCTTCTGACCGCTTCCTCATTGATGGCTCTTATCTCAGCTTAAATAACCTTACATTTGGCTACTCATTGCCAAAGAGTGTGTTGAGAAAGGCTAAAATCCAGGGACTTCGTCTTTACTTCGCAGCCGACAACTTGGGGCTGTGGACAAAGAGAAAGGGGCTTGACCCACGTATTGCTCTCAACGGAACACAAAATTATAGTGTCAACAGCGCCGTTCGCGCACTCTCGTTTGGTATCAACCTGAATTTATAAGAAACAGCTTTATAAACGACTATAAAACATAAGAAATATGAAAAATTATATAAAAGTTGCAGCTGCACTCGCTTTCACGTTCGGTATCGTAGGGTGCAATCTCGATCCTGAGGTTTCAGAATATGAAACTCAGCAGCGACATGACGAATTGATTGCTAATCCCGAGACACAGACGGGTGTTGCAAAAGCTGCCATTGCGAAGATCTATACGATTTTCCAAGATTTTTATTCGTCTCATGATGATTTCGGTTTGAAAGCATTCCATATAGCTACTGATATGATGTGTGAGGATGTGGCTTATCAAAATTGGAACTGGTTCCAGTTTGATTACCAAATCGATAACCGTATGGAAAATTACCGCCGTACCAGTTCTACATGGGGACAGTTCTATGAAATCATTGCAAAGGTGAATCTGCACTTGGAGACTTACTTTGCACAAGAATCAACCGACCCTGGTGTGTTGGCTGCAAAAGGTGAGGCTTTGGCTCTTCGTGGCATTGCTTATTTCCACTTGATTAACTTCTATCAGCATACGTACAAAGGGCACGAAACTGCTTTGGGCGTGCCTCTGGCGTTGAAATCAACCGACCAGAATCTGCCTCGTGCTACCGTGCAAGAGGTGTACAAACAGATAATTGAGGACTTGACCTTTGCAGTTAAGAACTGTAAGAACACGGGTGTTCGCACAGATGCCGACCGTGCCGTGGCTGCTGCTTACTTGGCTAAGGCTTATGCACAAATGGAAGATTGGGCAAATGTGGAAACTTATGCAAAGATTGCTGCTGAAGGTGGTTCTGATAAGGTGACGGAGCCTGCTCGTGGATGGGATATTGGTCAGGCTGATATCTTGTGGGGATATGACATCAACTCACAAAACTCTACGCTGTGGGCATCTTACTGGAGCCATATCGACCACTTCTTGGCTCGTGGATATGCAGCAGGTGGTAAGACAAAACTGATTTACAACTATCTGTACAATCAAATTCCGAAGACCGACTCACGTAGAAAACTTTGGATCAACAAGGAGGAATATCCTGATGTAGCCTCTTCTATGCTTGCCCAAACACACAATGCAGAAATGAGTTCAATGGAAGATCTCGATGATTTTGAGCAGGTGAAGTTCATCGCTGGTGAGGCAGGTATGGAACAAGACTATTGCTTTATCCGCGTTCAAGACCCTATCTTGCTCGAAATAGAAGCATTGGTTGAACAAAACAAATTAAGCGAAGCACAGGCAGAGCTTAACACTTTTGCTAAGAAACGCAACCCTGCCTTCCAAGCTCCTGCTACACAAGATGCACTTCGCAAGGAAGTTCGTTTCCAGCGTCGTATAGAACTTTGGGGCGAAGGTACCAACTGGTTTGATATGAAACGTTGGAAGGAAACCATTGACCGCACCAAGGGTTACAAAGTGATTGATAAAGACGGCAAGGAAGTTGAAGTTCCTTCTAACCACAAGGCTTCCGCACAAAAGAAAATGGCAACAGACCATAAGGATTTCTTGCATCAAATTCCTGTAAAGGAAATCAATGCTAATCCTAACTTGAAACAGAATCCTTAATAGGGTAACGTCCTTCTATAGCGTTGTTGCTATAAAGAGATGGACGCCCTCATCAAGTAGATTCAAAAAATAAACTGAGGACTGTATTCTTTCGTGGAATACAGTCCTTTTTGCGATGTTTCGTATTTTTATAGGCGTTTCATTCCGCATGTCAATAATATTTGTTATTTTTGCAATTGCAATACAGGGTGGATGTCAACGACTTAAATCTTTATTTTTGCTTTCATGTCCACCGTGGATTAAAGGCATGTTGATGCCGCTATTATGACACAAATCAAAATATAAATAACAACATCATGGATTTATTACAGCAAATTGTTGAGCGAGCAAAAGCCGACAAACAACGTATTGTGCTCCCCGAAGCATTGGAGGAGCGAACGCTACGTGCCGCTGACCGCGTATTGGCCGACGACATTGCAGACATTATCTTGATTGGTAACCCAACGGAAATTCACAAAATGGCAGAAGCGCGAGCGCTGACGAATATCGACAAGGCTACCATCATTGACCCTGAAAACAATCCCAAGAGTGAAGAATATGCCACGCTGTTAGCCGAGCTTAGAAAGAAAAAGGGCATGACGCTCGAACAAGCACGCGAGTTGGTAAAGAATCCTTTATACTTGGGCTGCATGATTATCAAGACCGAAGGTGCTGATGGACAAATTAGTGGTGCATTAAGTACGACGGGAGATACATTGCGCCCGGCATTGCAAATCATCAAGTGCGCACCCGGTGTCACTTGCGTGAGTGGTGCCATGCTGTTGATTACGCAGGCAAAAGAGTATGGTGAGGATGGCGTAGTGGTTATGGGTGACGTGGCTGTTACCCCTGTTCCCGATGTGGATCAGTTGGCTCAAATTGCCGTGACTACCGCTGAAACGGCAAAGAGTGTAGCAGGTTTTAAGGAACCACGCGTAGCGATGTTGAGCTTCTCTACCAAAGGCAGTGCTTCTCATGAAGTCGTTGCGAAAGTGGCAGAAGCCACAAAATTGGCAAAGCAGCGTGCTCCACAACTCAAAATCGATGGCGAATTGCAAGCCGATGCCGCTTTGGTGATGTCGGTAGGACAAAAGAAAGCACCGGGAAGTGCTATCGCTGGCAATGCCAATGTATTGGTGGTTCCCAATTTGGAAGTAGGAAACATTAGCTACAAGCTGGTACAACGTTTGGACAATGCCATTGCTATAGGACCTATCTTGCAGGGTATTGCACGCCCCGTGAACGACCTTAGCCGTGGTTGCTCTGTAGACGACATCTATTATATGGTTGCCATCACCGCTTGCCAGGCACAAGATGCCAAGAAAGAGGAGTAGATGTTGTTATAGTTGACGAGTTGACAAGTTGACGAGTTGACAAGTCGATAGTTTTTTCAGTTGAAGAGTTGACAGGTTAACAAGTGAACGAGTAAATAGACTTTTTGCTTGAGAACTATCAACTGGTAAACTTGTAAACTTAGTAAAAAAAACTATTAACTGGTAAACT
>URFI01000069.1 GCA_900547085.1 uncultured Prevotella sp. | reverse complement strand
CAAAACGTAAACCGTCAAACATAAATAAAACTTTACGGTGGTAATTTATAGAACCGCCCTTTACAAGCCTTTGCTCACTTTACATTATAATCAATTGAAATCCTTGCATCTGCCGCAGGTTGCATCGGCACAGGCGTAGCTAATACCTAAACGAACTGCCGCCCAGGAACTCGCGGACGAGGCTGGTTGGCGGCAAGGCGCGACTGGGTATGGGGGTGATGTAGCTCAAGAACTTACGCAAGCGATAAGCCTCCGAATACTCTACGCAGTTTTCCGGCACCTGTTCGAGCAAAGGAGCGGCCTGTTCCTGGATGACGGCCAACTCGTAAAGCATGGCGGTGTTGAACATAACATCGGCGTTTTCTTGGAAGGGAAACACCCATTTCGTCTCGCCGGCCCGCACGCTCGGCCAGCGTCTGATGGTTTCCTGCGCACTCACTCCGCGATATTTATGGTCGCGGATGATGCGCCTCAGCAGTCGGTTGTCGGTGGTAGGAATGTAGTTGTGGTCATCCAACAAGATGCTGGTGAGTGCCGATATATACACATGAAACTTCTGCCTCTTCGGGATTTGTGCCGTCAGTTCCGGGTTCAGTGCATGGATACCTTCCACCAGCAGCACCTGCCGGTCGGTCAAATGCAGTCGTTTACCACTCATTCCGCTTCTACCTGACAGGAAATCATATTTGGGTAGTTCTACCTCTTCACCCCTGAACAACGCACTGAGTTGCAAGTTGATGAGGTTGATGTCTAAGGCGTGGATGCTTTCATAGTCCCAATCGCCATCGGCATCCTTGGGCGTTTTTTCGCGATCTACAAAGTAGTCGTCCAACGATATCTGCACGGGACGAATGCCGTTGGCCAGCAATTGGATGCTCAGTCGTTTGCAGAAGGTGGTCTTACCCGATGAGGACGGACCGGCTATAAGCACCACCCTCACCTCTGGGTGCGTGGTAATCTGGTCGGCAATCTGCGATATTTTCTTCTCTTGCAGGGCTTCGCTCACATTAATAAGATTGGTGGCATGGCCCGCTTTCACAGCCTCATTGAAGTCACCTATGGTGCTCACGCCCAGAATGTGCTGCCAACGATGCTGCTCCAGGAATACTTCGAACATCTTGTCTTGCTTGACGAGCGCGCCAAGTTGTGAGGGGTCGTGCTTCGATGGAATGCGCAGCAGCAAGCCTTCGAAATACCTTTCCAGTCCGAACAGGTAAATGTCCGACGTGTTGGTGAGCAACGCACCGTAGTAATAATCCACATAATCGTCGATACGGTGGTACACCGTGTACAGCGATCCAATACTCTTGAGCAGTTTTACCTTGGCCTCATCACCCTTTTGCTCAAACATGCGGATGGCCTCTTCGGTACGCACCTCGAAGCGTTCGATGGGAATTTTCTCGTCAATGATTTGCTGCATGCGTTCGCATATGCGCGTTGCATCCTCATCGGTTACCTCGCGTCCGATGTGCAAATTGATGTAATAGCCTTTGGAAACAGGAATATCAATCACCACTCTCGACCCCGGATAGAGGTCGTGAACAGCCTTGCACAAAATGAAGAACAGCGTTCGAGTGTAGTTTCTTGATGCCGAAGCGTCGTGCATGTCCAAGAACTCTACATCTTTGTTGTGGTACAGTTGATAGTTCATTCCCACAACCCTGTTGTTCACTCTCGCACAGATGGGCCCATAAGGCATTTTCAAATTAAATTGCTTGAATACATCAGAAAGTGTGCTTCCGATAGCAACGTCTTGAGTTTTTTTGTTATTTTTGCAACATATTTGCAATACTTGTTTCATCAGCCTCGTTCGTTTTGGTTAATAAAATGCTACGGAGCGTAAAGATAACGATTTTCTACTGAAGCGCAAAAATTATATCGCATTACAATTCAATTATTATGACAACGAGTGATTATTTAGCGATTTTTTTCAAGATCATCGGCTCATTGGCTCTGCTGATTTACGGTATGAAAGTAATGAGCGAAGCTCTTCAAAAGATGGCAGGCTCACAGTTACGCCACATTTTGAGTGCAATGACCACCAATCGGTTCACCGGCATGCTCACCGGTACGTTCATCACCTGTGCCGTACAGTCATCTTCAGCCACCACGGTGATGACCGTGTCGTTTGTCAACGCGGGACTGTTGACCCTCGCTCAGGCCATATCGGTAATCATGGGTGCGAACATTGGAACCACGCTCACGGCGTGGATCATGTCCTTAGGATATTCGGTCGACCTGACCAGCTTTGTCTTTCCGGCATTCCTTGTGGGTATCATACTCATCTACAGCCGCAAGATGCGGTACATAGGCGATTTTCTCTTCGGTATCTCTTTTATGTTCTTCAGCTTGGTTCTGCTCAACACGTCGGGCAAAGAGCTGCAATTGGAGAGCAATCCGCAAATCATTGATTTTTTCAAATCGTTCGACGTTGACAGCTATCTTACGATACTTTCTTTTCTGTTTATTGGCTCCATCATCACCTGTATCGTACAGTCGTCGGCTGCCGTGATGGCCATCACCATCCTGTTATGCTCGTCTGGCGTGCTTCCCATCTATCTGGGTATCGCGCTTGTCATGGGTGAGAACATTGGAACCACGGCCACAGCCAACCTTGCGGCCTTAGGAGCCAACACGCAAGCGCGACGAACCGCATTGGCTCATTTGGTGTTTAACCTCATCGGAGTGATTTGGGTATTGTGCGTGTTCTATCCGTTTGTCAATGCCGTGTGCGGCTTAGTACACTACGACCCCACGGGACACAACCTGACACAGGAGCAATTGGCCGTAAAACTGCCTATCGTCTTGGCGGCCTTCCACTCGTCTTTCAACATCATGAATACAGCTGTTTTGATATGGTTCATCCCTCAAATAGAACGGTTGGTATGCATGCTGATCAAGCCAAGGCACAGCGATGACGAGGAAGACTTCCGTCTGCAATTCATCCAAGCGGGCATCATGAAGACGCCAGAGCTTTCAGTTTTGGAGGCACATAAGGAGATACGGTCGTTCGCCGGACGTATGCAGCGCATGTTTGGGATGGTGAGAGACCTGCTTAACGAAAAGGATGAAAGCAAGTTTATTAAAATATTCGACCGGATAGAGAAATACGAAGGCATCAGCGACAATATGGAAATAGAGATTGCCAACTATCTGGATCAGGTAGGAACGGCGCACCTTAGCGACGACACCAAGATGAAGATACGATCGATGTTGCGAGAGATTACCGAGATAGAGAGCATCGGAGACAGTTGCTACAACATTGCCCGTGCCTTGAAACGCAAGCGCACTGGTAAGGAAGAGTTCCCCGAAAAACTGTACGAGCAGTTGCATCAGATGTTCGAACTCACCGACGATGCCCTCACACAGATGAACGTCATCCTCTCTGGACGTAAGGCTAATCTGGATGCCGGTCTATCTTTTAACATCGAGAACGAAATCAACAGCTATCGAAATCAACTCAAGACAACCAACATCACCGATATCAATGCGCATCTATATACCTATGCCATTGGTACCATCTACATGGATATCATTCAAGAATGTGAAAAACTGGGCGACTATGTGGTGAATGTCGTTGAGGCTCGCATGGGTGTTCGGCAGCACAATGGGTGATCAGCTTACGGAGATTCTGCATGCCTCACCCAATAAGGTTTTAGCTTACATGCAGGTTTCCCATTAACTGTATAGCGCTTACCTCACACAAACAGCATGCCCTGAGGGCCATACCGTTCACGACAAACGGTGAACTTGGCCATCAGGTTAGCTGCGGAATTGCTGCATAGGGGTGGCATCAATCTTTGATTTCGCCCATCTGCTTCCATATTTCCAAGAAGCGTTGGTGGTTTACTTTCTTATCGTAATCCACCTTTATGCCAGCGTCTTTGAGCCTATTATGCGCCTCTTCGCTTATCACATCAGCGTAGACTTCGGTTACACCACCATCTACCATGGCCTTGGCGGCGGTCTTACCAACTGCCTTGATGGCTACTTTCGACTTAAAAAGCGATTCGGGTTCATCGTTCAGTAGATTGTAAAGCATTCGCACTCCCTTACCTTCAAACGTGCGAATGTTTCCTTCGTGCAGCAGCACCAATGAGCATTGCTCTATGTGCAGCTTATCAATTAGTTCGTTCATCATAAGCATTCCTCCATGGATTGATTGGTTTTATTAATGTATAAGCTTACAGCTATGTGCAAACATCATCATGGGTTGAAAGGGCAATGGCCCTCTTTATTGGTTGGTGTCCAAGACCTTCATGAGTTCTTTCATTCCTTCACTGGCCCCTTTCTGTATGTGCTTGAGATGACGAATGCCACTGGTATGCACCGCTTCGGGATCGATAAGATAAATGGGGCAATCGGGTTTGGTATATTGAACCAATCCCGCAGCGGGATAAACGTTAAGCGACGTCCCGATGATGACAAAGATATCAGCTTCACGAGCGTATTCGGCTGCAACTGAAATCATGGGCACACTCTCGCCAAAGAAAACGATGAATGGGCGCAAGAGCGACCCATCTTCAGCCTTGGTCCCAGGTTCTACGGTACAATTCTCTTGGGGCAATTCGCGGATGTAGGCCTCATTGTAAGGATCACGACTGGAACATACCTTGACCAGTTCGCCATGTAGATGGATTACTCTCGAAGAACCAGCCCGCTCATGCAGATTGTCAACATTCTGAGTGATGACGGTTACGTCGTATGCCTCTTCGAGTTGCTGAATCAATCGATGCCCTTCGTTGGGCTTTGCCGCATAGAGTTTTTTTCGAAGCATGTTGTAAAAGTTGGTCACAAGCGTTGGATTGGCCTCCCAACCCTCATGCGTCGCCACCTGCTCAACGGGATAGTTTTCCCACAATCCGTCACTTCCTCTAAATGTTTTGAATCCACTTTCTACCGACATACCGGCACCTGTCAGAAATACAATCTTCTTCATGATCTTACCATTTCTTAATCCCATGCCTATCAATGGATAGACTTCGCTTTTACACTAATATTCTACAAAAATAGTATTTTTTTGAGAAATATCTCGAAGCTGTGATAGTTTTTTGCTATCTTTGCCCTTGTTAAAAAGCAAAACTTATCAAAATAGATTATTTAAAATGGACAAAGTAAGCTACGCTTTGGGGCTTGGCATTGGTCAACAATTGTCTGATATGGGCGCCCAGAGTTTGAATATCGATGATTTTTCACAAGCAATCAAAGACGTAATCGCTGGTGCAAAGCCAAAAATAGACAATCAAGAAGCACAGACATTGGTGCAGAATTTCTTCCAAGAACAAGAGAAGAAGCAACGCGCAGCTGCCGAAGAGAAAGGCAAAGTGGCCAAGGAGGCTGGCGAAACCTACCTGGCTGAGAATGCAAAAAAGGATGGTGTGGTGACGCTTCCCAGCGGTTTGCAATACGTAGTGCTGAAAGAAGGCAACGGAAAGAAGCCGAAAGCGACCGATCAGGTGACATGCCATTACGAAGGAATGCTGCATGATGGTACGCTATTTGACAGCAGTATTCAACGAGGCGAGCCTGCAACATTCGCCTTGAACCAAGTCATCGCCGGTTGGACCGAAGGCCTTCAACTGATGCAGGAAGGTGCCAAGTACCGCTTTTTCATCCCTTATCACCTCGGATATGGTGAGCGGGGAGCAGGCAATGCCATACCCCCATTCTCGGCATTGGTATTCGATGTAGAGCTTATAAAAGTAATTTAATAACAACAAATAACAATGAAAAAACTTACATTCGTAGCCGCAATGGCTATCGCTGCTGCAACATTTACAGGTTGCGGCAACTCAACACCCAAGGCAAACCTCAAGACAGACGTGGATACATTGAGCTATGCCATCGGATTGGCACAGACTCAAGGACTCAAAGAGTATCTTATTGGCCGCATGAACATCGACACAACCTACATGGATCAGTTCATTAAGGGATTGAACGAAGGTGCCAATGCTGGAGATGACAAAGGCCGTGCCGCTTACTATGCAGGTATCCAGATCGGTCAACAAATCAGCAATCAGATGATTACCGGTATCAACCAAGAGGTATTTGGCAGCGATTCAACCAAGACCATCTCACTGAAGAACTTCATGGCAGGCTTCATCACCGGTACAACGGGTAAGAAAGGTCTCATGAGCATCGAAGAGGCTGGACAGGTAGCTCAAACCAAGATGAGCGAAATCAGAGCCAAAGTCATGGAAAAGGAATATGGCCCCAACAAGGCAGCTGGTGAGAAATTCCTCGCTGAGAACAAGAAGAAAGATGGCGTGAAGACATTGCCAAGCGGTGTACAATACAAGGTTATCAAGGTTGGTAACGGTGCCATGCCAGCAGATACATCCATGGTAAAGGTTCATTATGAAGGCAAGACTCTCGATGGAAAAGTGTTTGACAGCTCTTATAAGAATGGACAGCCTGTTTCTTTGCGTGCCAATCAGGTCATCAAAGGATGGACAGAAGCTCTCGTTCACATGCCTGTAGGCTCTGTATGGGAAGTGTATATTCCACAAGAGTTGGCCTACGGCGAGCGTGAACAAGGTCAGATTAAGCCTTTCTCCGCCTTGATTTTCAAGATTGAATTAATCAGCATCGAGAAGTAAACTGCTGACTACGATATATAATAAACATACGAAGACTTGCCTTGTATTTGATTGTTTTTGTGGCATTGCACCGCAAGAATCAACCATACAAGGTGAGTTTTTCTTTTGAATAAAATGTTGATGATGAAAAAGAGTTTGTTACTTTCAGTATTGTTCTTATCGGTTGCATCGGTCAGCATGGCCGCATTAGGCAAAGAGAAGGACAAGAAACAGAAGGCTCAAACAACCGTTAAGCCACTGCTTACACCGCAAGATTCCTTGAGTTACGCGGCAGGATTGGCCGCAACCAATGGCTTGATGCCTTTCTTGCAACAGGAATACGAGATGGATCCGGCGCAAATTGCCGAATTTGTCGCAGGCTTTCAGGAGGCATTAAAGCAGATTGATTCGCCTCAATTCAAGGCTCGTCATGCGGGTGCTGCCATCGCCAGGATGGTAAAAAACCGTATTTTGCCGCAGACCACCAACGACTTCAAGGGAACACCCAACGCTATTGATGCCGAAATCTTCAACCAGGGCTTCCTCGCCGGCGTACAGAATGACACGAGTGTCTATTCCGTTGAAAAGGCGAGCGAACTGTTTCAAGAGCGCAGAACCCAAGTGAAGAAAGAGAAAGAGTCGGCATACATCGCAGCCAACACAGCCTGGTTGAAGCAAAATGCCACACAGCCAGGTGTGAAAACAACTGCCAGCGGCCTGCAATACAAGGTGATTACCGAAGGAAAGGGCGAGATTCCACAAAAGGATGACAAGGTAACTGTGAAATATGAGGGCAAAACCATCGACGGAAACGTGTTCGACAGTTCGTACAAACGCAACCCGCAAACCACCTCATTCCGCTGCAATCAGGTCATTAAGGGATGGACAGAAGCCCTCACCATGATGCCGGTAGGTAGCAAATGGGAAATCTACATCCCGCAAGAACTGGCCTACGGAGAGCGTCAGGCCGGACAAATTCAACCCTATTCTACCCTGATTTTCACCGTTGAACTAATCAGTATTGAGAAAGCACCAGCTGCCTCGAAGAAATAAACACAAAGGGAAGACATGCTGTCATCGACCTTAAACCTTGGCCATTTGCCCATCGATACAGCGCCATCCTTACACACATCAATCATCACTGTATAGACCTGACAGGACGAGAGCATACCTCTTTCTCTGTTAGGTCTATTTTTTTGTTGTGGCAAATATAAGCAAGATACCACTCTGCAAGATATCTGTCAAATAGGTACAATTTATCGCATTTTTATTCACATTTTGTTGCTTATATCAGTAATATTACCTAATTTTGCTATCAAAATAACAATATAACACAGAAATCTATGGCAAAAGACGCAGACAAGATCGACAAGTTGGACAGAAAAATCTTAAGTATTTTATCAACTAACGCACGTATTCCCTTCAAGGATGTAGCCACACAATGTGGCGTTTCGCGTGCAGCCATTCATCAACGCGTACAGCATCTGGTGGAAAAAGGTATCATCACGGGCAGCGGATTCTATATTAATCCGAAAAGCCTGGGTTATTCTACCTGCACTTACGTAGGTCTAAACCTCGAACGCGGCAGCATGTACAAGAAGGTTGTCGCCGAACTTCAGGAGATTCCCGAAATCGTTGAGTGCCATTTCACCACTGGTCCTTACACCATGATGATCAAGCTTTACGCACGCGACAACGAACAACTCATGGACTTGCTCAATAACCGTATGCAAACCATTCCAGGCGTTGTCAGCACCGAAACCTTGATTTCGCTCGAGCAGAGCATCAAACGTGAAATACCTGCAAATGTAGACGAGGAATGAAACAGTTTGACCTCAACTCTCACCTCAACCAAATTCACTCCTCCTACCCTGCCGCCCATCACCGTCCCTTGATAGGCATTACCACCAACTATGTAGATAGCGACGCCACATTGCGCGATCGCTACTACAAGCAAGTGGTTGATGCCGGAGGCACACCCGTGCTCATACCACCCGTCAGCGACCCCGAAGTAATCATCAACACCCTGGAAAACATTGACGGACTGCTGCTCACTGGCGGTGGCGACCACAACCCCTTGTGGGCTGGAGAGGACCCCCAAAAAGAGCTGCATGGCATCAATGCCACGCGCGACTTGCCCGAACTGCTCATCACACGTCTGGCTTTTAACCGACAAATTCCCATGTTTGGCATTTGCAGGGGCATGCAGACGTTGGCCATGGCCTTAGGCGGAAAGGTTGCACAAGACATCAACGCCACCCTCAAGCATTCGCAAGAAGCTGACAAAAGTGAACCCACACACAGCGTCATCCTCTCACCCGAGAGCATGATACGCGACATTTACGGCACCCAACAAATATTCGTCAACTCGTTCCATCATCAAGCTGTCAGCGACACCGGCTCGCATTTCCAGGCAACAGCCAGCTCGCCGGATGGCATCATCGAGGCCATGGAGAGCACGGAACACAAGCCAATCTTAGGCGTGCAGTGGCATCCAGAGTGGTTAGGTGATGAGGGACAAAAACTTTTCAAATGGCTTGTCAACCGCGCCAGCGAGTTTTCAATGGCCAAATCGCTACATCACCGCCACCTTATTCTTGACACCCATTGCGACACACCGATGTTCTTTCCGCAAGGAATTCACTTCGAACAGCGCGACAGTCGCATCCTCGTTGACCTGCACAAGATGACCGAAGGGCGGCAAGACGCCGTCATCATGGTGGCCTACCTGCCCCAAAACAAGCCAGACGAAGCGTTTACAGACATCGCACCCTTCCCCGTTGAAGGACCAAAAGCCTACGCCGATCTTATTTTTGACAAGATAGAAGACATCGTGCAGGCCAACCATTCTTACCTTGCCTTGGCACGCAATCCCGAACAACTGTATCAGAACAAGCAGCAAGGCAAAAAGAGTATCGTACTTGGCATTGAGAACGGATTGGCCCTTGAGGACGACATTCACAACGTGCAGCATTTTGCCAACCGCGGCGTTACCTACATCACGCTCTGCCACAACGGCGACAACGCCATCTGCGACAGTGCGCGCAGAAGCCAGAACACCCATCACGGCGTGTCCCAATTTGGCGAGAAAGTAATCAAAGAGATGAACGATTGCGGGCTGATGGTTGACCTCTCGCACGGAGGCGAACAAAGTTTTTACGACGCATTGGACATCAGTAGGGTTCCCATCGTATGCAGCCACAGCAACTGCAAGGCGCTCTGCGATGTGCCACGCAACCTCACCGATGACCAACTTCGCGCCTTAGCTAAGGCTGGAGGCGTGGCTCACACCACTTTCTACCATGGCTTTTTACGGGCAGACGGTGCAACGGCCAGCATCATCGACGGCATCAACCACCTCGAACACGCCATCCAAATCATGGGCATCGACCATGTTGGCATCGGAACCGACTTTGATGGCGACGGCGGTGTGCCAGGCATGGCCAATTCGTCCGAACTCATCAACTTCACCATCCAGCTGCTTCGTCGCCGATACAGCGAAGAAGACATCGCCAAGATATGGGGCGGCAACTGGCTCAGGGTGATGCGCCAGGCACAAGAGGCCAAGGTGAAATAACAAACTAAAGGCTGGTTCTATAAATTACCACCGTATATAGTCATTAAATTTTTATGAAATACGTTTTGTTATCTTTTGGCTTCTTTTTGGTTCAAAATGTAAGTT
>URFI01000068.1 GCA_900547085.1 uncultured Prevotella sp. | reverse complement strand
CGCCCTTATCCATTCCCGTGCTCGAGAGAATGGCTGGATTGACGGCGAGGATATAACTCATTGTTAAGAATGTGGTTGCTCCGGCAATCAATTCTGTTTTCATTTTCATGTTCTTGGTATCGAAGCCAAGAAGTTTTGTGAATGGTTTCATGAGATATAATTTGAAGATTCTTACAGTATTGTTATTCTTTGTCTTTCTCCAGCCAGGCATCAATGAGCATTCTGGCAATGGAAAGCTTCTCTGGAATGGTGGGGAGATTGTTCTTAGAGAACCAGCCACCCTTGCTTAATTCTGATCGCTGCAACCTTAACTCACCGCTCACATAGTCGGCGTTAAAGCCAACCATCAAGCCAGAGGGGTAGGGCCATGGCTGCGAACTGAAATAGGTTACGTTCTTAATCTTGATGCCCGTTTCCTCCATGACTTCGCGATGAACGGCTTCCTCCAGCGTCTCGCCAGTTTCAACGAATCCCGCCACCAGTCCATAAAAATCGGTTTTGAAGTTTTTTGCATGAACCAAAAGCACTTCATCTCCGCGGTGTATCAGCACGATGACGGCTGTGGCCAACTGTGGCCACACTTCTTTTCCACACTGCGTGCAGCGTTTTGAAATGGCGGTGTGCATCTGCATCGGGCCACCACATACGCCGCAAAACTTGGTGTTGAAGTCCCAATAGAGCAGCTCGTGGCACTTTCCTGCCATTAAATATAGGTCGTGGGGCAGTTTGTAGAACGAAGCGCGCAGTCCACACATCTCATATTGTGGGTTGTTGGTGATGGGTTCATCTATTCGAAATGCCCGAACAGGAGTGCCGTCTGCCAGGTTTTCCACATCCATGATGTGTGTCCAAGGCTTAGTGGGTATGGGAGGTTCATCGGCAAGCGGTATGGTATATAGTCCGTTTGCTTGTTTTTCGAGCACGATGTCTGTTTTACAAAATATAAAAAACAGGGTTTTCATTTCTCATCTTCCTCTCTTTGTGGTTGTCCAAAGATAAGCATTTTATCTCGTTTCAATGCAGGAATGGCCCACGCTGCGGGTACAAACTTCCAATTGTTATTGGGTTTGGGATTTATTTCTCCACATTTTTCAATCCATTGCATGAGATAATAACGCTGATCGTGCTTGCTTTCGAACACGATACGTTGCTTCAATTCGGCCATGGAGATGCCCGCGCCACGTGTCAAGAGTTCACCACCGCCGTTGCCTCTGTAACTGTTCATGGCAACCTTATACGTCTTCTTGAGGTTGAATGGCGTACCATCACTCATTTTCAAGATGTTAACTTTGTTTCCTTTTGGCTTGGTGACATCAACTTCATAATCGATGCCGGCAGCACTATCGAAATTGAATGTGAAGTTTTTGAAGCCATAACGTTGTTGGTCATCCTTGGTTTTGTTGTCGATGAGGAGAATGTGGTCGTCAGGAGAGGTCATGGTGTTGACCCATAAATCGTAGCTCATTTCTAAGTAATTGCGAATTTCTTCGCCTGTCATCTTGAGCACATAGATATTGTTTTCGTATTTGTAGAGGTTGAAAAGGTCACTTACAAACACGTCGCCAGCCTTGATTTGGGCATCAAAAGCAAGGGGTGCGTTGAACGAGATGTCGGCTCCGGTGACCGTCAGTTGTAGATTGTGAATCAAATCCGTAAAGGCTGAACTGCCAAAATAGCAGTCACGACTGTAAATAGTGTGTTGAAATGAGCCAATCTTCCTATTGACAAACGCGTTGACAGCATTGATGTCGTCTTGAAAATGCTCCATGAATTTTTGGTCAATCTGCTCATTTCGAATGTCTACCACGCGTCCATTGACCTGCTTGTGCAATACGACAAGGGCTTTCTTTCCTTTTCGTATCTGCTCATTCAGCGTAATCCTAATTTCGCTGTCGGTTACGTTGATAGCATTACAACCTGGATTGAGACAAACAACAGGTTGGCCTTTGCTGTTGAGAATGGTGCTGTTGTGAGGGGTATGGTCATGTCCAAAGAGTATCAAATCGAAGCCCGGAACCTCTTTTGCCACGCGCAAGGAGGCGTCTTCTTCGTAGGTTGGGGTGGTAATGCCACCTTGTTTGCCCGAATGAAACAAACCAATGACGATGTCGGGGTGTTCGGTTGTTTGCAATACATTCATCCAGTGGCGTGCCGATTGCACCATGTTTTCAAACCGAAGTCCACTCCATAACTTTTCTTGAAGCCAGTTGGGAATGGCTGGAGTGAGCATGCCAAGGACGGCAATCTTAACGCCATCTCGCTCAAGAATAGTGTATGGATGAACGTATGGCTGTTGAGTTTGGGTGTTGACAATGTTGGCTCCGAGGGTAGGACACGACACTTCACGAATCCACTTGTCGTACACGGCATGCCCAGTTTCGATGTCATGGTTACCTATGGTCTGTGCGTCATACCGCATATAGTTGATAACAGAGGCTGCGATGTTGGGACCTTGCGTGTTGACATAGTTGCTATAGTAGCAGATAGGCTGACCTTGTAATATGTCACCGTTGTCCAGTAGGATGAGATTCTTCCCATATTTTGCCCGCAGAGAGTCAACATAGGTCATCACTCGGGCAAGACTACCTGCCTTTGGTCTGCGATTGATGAAGTCGTAAGGGAAGAAACTACCGTGGACATCACTGGTTTGGATGATGCGTAGATCAATCGTTTTGCTTTTGGCCATGATGCTTGTACTGCAACAAAGTGCAATGAGGCACCCCGTAAAATATCTTTTCATGTTTATCACTCATTTGTGCAAAGTTAGTAGAAAAAAATGACTAACCGAAATGAATGATAAGGTTATTTATGTAATTCGTTGACAGGTTGTTTGGTAGTATAGCTCACCATTTCCACCAACGCTTTTTGGGCTTGGCCTCTTCGGCAGTTTGTTCTCGTAGGTATGCTTCACGAATCAAGTCTTTAGTTGTTTTATGGTCGTGTATCATGTGATATATTTGTCCCCAGTCGGGCAATCCGCCAATGTTACGGTCATCGATGAAGATATCGGCCTTAATCTTTCTGGAGAAATGGTTGTTGTTGGAGGTTCCTTCCTCTTCTGGATAGTCCTTGTTGACCGTCCAAAACTCAACCCCGCGTTCTTTGCACCAATCTACAGCTTCTTGCAGGAGTGTTCCCTCACGTACGCTCCATAAGATGAGTCTATGATGCTCTTTAATCAGCATCTTAAGTGTTTCTGTAGCGAAAGGAATCTCTTGTCCTATCGCGGGGTATTTATGTTCTACGATGGTTCCGTCAAAATCAACTGCTATTGTCATCTATTTGAAATCAGTTAAAATGGTGGTGAATATAAAAAATGATATTGGCACGCCATCCAGCGCATTAACGCTTGATGGACGTGTCGTTCTTGTCTCCATAGTGGCTGTTGGCATAGTTGCCGTATGTACCGTAATTGCCATAGTGACCGTACGATCCGTATTTCCCATATTTTCCACCGTATCGTCCAAACCTTCCATATTTTCCGTATCTTCCATATCCATAATAATACCCATGCTTCTTCTTGGACATGTCGATACCATTGATGACGATGGATATGTTAGGAAGTTTCTTCTCTTTTGCCAAGCTGTTGATGAGTCCGAAGCTTTCTTTGGGCGTGTAATCGGCACGGCACATGTAAACTGTGGCGTCTGCTACACGTCCTATTTGCAACGTGTCGGTGACGAGACCAACCGGAGCTGTATCGATGAGAATGTAATCGTACTTTTCCTTTAAGTGGTTGATGATGATGTCGAGCGATGGGCGAGCTATTAATTCGGCAGGGTTTGGAGAAATGGGTCCTGACATAAGAAGATCCAGGTTGTTGTTCACACCCGATGGCAAAATTTGGCTTTGGATTTCTTCCCAGTTAGGCTGCTCCTTGGTCAACAACATGGTAATGCCATGATGATGGTCGTTTATTTCAAAGAGTTCGGCCAAACGTGGCTTGCGAATATCCAGTCCTACAATAATCACTTTTTTGCCAAGTAGTGCGAAGCTGACAGCCAGGTTAGAGGCGTTGAATGTCTTTCCTTCGCCAGAGGTACTCGATGTGAAGAGGATGACCTTCTGGTTTTCTTTCAACATGAACTGGAGATTGGTTCGCATGCTTCGGAAGATTTCTTCCATCTGATTGTTCTGGTTCTCATGAACAACGATGTCGGCTTTTGTCTTAGCCGTATCACTGGCAACGGCGACGTCGCCCAAGATGGGCAGTTTGGTGAGTCTGGCAACATCGTCGTGTCCTTCTATCCTATAGCGGAAGAAGTTGATTAAAAATAAGATGAGTGCAGGAACGCCTAGCCCCAAGAGCAAGGCGATAAGGAAGATGAGTTGTCTTTTAGGGCTTACTTGTCCACCATTGGCAGGTTCATCTATCAATATGCCTTTGTCGGCAGTTGCAGCAAGCGAGATAGAGTTTTCTTCTCGCTTCTGTAATAACATCAAATAGAGTCCTGATTTAACATCTTGCTGTCGTCCAATCTGTGTAAGCATTCTTTCTTGCTCCGGACTGGCAGTGAGTTGTCCTTGGTACTTGCCGTATTGCGAAGCAACATTGTTGCGCTGAATTTGAAGTCCTTTCTTTGCTTGGGTCATCGCACGATGGATGCTGTTGTTCAAATCATCCAATTGAGAGGTGAGGGGGGTTACCGTTGGTGAGGTTTCGGAAGCACTGCGAAGAAGTCTCTTTCTTTCCAATGCAATTTCATTGTACTTACTGATCAAGCCGTTCACCGTAGGATCTGAGATGCCCACGTTGGCTGGTAGAGTCTGATATTGGTTGCTGGGTTGCGACATGCTTTCTTGTACGCTGTTGAGCAGGGCTACCTGTGTATTGGCTTCTGCCAGCTTCTGGTCGTACTCGTTTGCATTTTGCATGGCTTGACCAGCATTCATCGCTTGATCTACCATTCTGTTGCGTTTCTTGTAGCTTTCCAGCTGTCCTTCAGTAGCTCCCAATTCTTCACTAATCTTTTCCAGACGGCTGTTGATGAAGGCTTCTGTATTGCGTGCTACCTCATTCTTGTCCATGTTGGCTTGTCGGTTGTAGCAGATGACCAATTGCTTTAAGTAATCGCTGGCGCGAGTTGGCACTTCGTCCTTGACTCCCAGAAGAGCAATGGATGTTGTTTTGTTGTTCTGTGCTACAGAGAAAGCGCCTCTGTATCCTGCTGCTACGCTTTTGGGTGGAAGAATGGAAACTTTGAACGATTGTCCGTCTTTCATGGATCCTGCATTTTCGTTCATGAACGATAGAATACCAACTTTGGTAACTATTGTGGATGGCAGTTGGCTAATCTTCTTATCAATGTTTGTGGTTTGCCATCCTCTGCCTTCGACGGGGCTATTGTAACTTCCTGTGACATGATATGTGTTGCCTACTCTCTGGATAACCATAGAGATGGGTGAGCGCAGCTTATCGAGATGGGCAGGATCGAGGTCCACGCTGATGGGCTGACTCTTATAGATAACCATGTCTCTCACTCTTCCTTCAGAGGTATATTTAACGTAGAGCTTCAAGTCTTTCACCGTCTGTTCTGCCAGGTTCAGGGAAGATAAGATCTCCATTTCATTATCTATACCCGTTGAGTTTGACATCATGCCAAGGTTTGATGAATAGAGCAATGAGCTTCTTCCTCTTCTAGTTTCTTCCTCTTTAATTAGCAGCTTGGCGAACGACTGGTAGATGCGTGGCGTGTAACGCAAATAGATAGCAGCCGCTCCCAGACAAATAATTACAGACAGTACAAACCATTTCCAGTTGAGGATGAGTGTCTGTATGATCGTTTGTAAATTGAAGAATGAATTCTCCTCTTGTCCTTCGACGTTCTCCAATTCCTGATTCTTTATCTCTTCTTCCATTTTTTAGCTAAAATATAAATTCTTATTTCCTGTTCATTCCTTCCCAGCCATCCCGTTAAATAGTCCTGCTCGCGATGTCTAAAAGGTATTTTCCATAATTGTTTTTCAACATTGGCTCTGCCAATTTCTTGAGTTGTTCGGCATCAATCCATCCTTGCTTGAAAGCAATTTCTTCCAAGCAGGCCACTTTCAATCCCTGTCGTTTTTCAATCACCTCGATAAAGGTGCTTGCTTCCGAAAGACTATCGTGTGTTCCCGTGTCTAACCATGCGAACCCACGTTGCAGAGTTTTTACCTGAAGTTGCTGTCGTTCAAGGAATGTTTGGTTAACAGTCGTGATTTCCAGTTCTCCTCGTTCGCTTGGTTTGATATTTTTGGCAATGTCAATCACGGAGTTTGGATAGAAGTACAGTCCCACTACAGCATAATTGCTTTTTGGATGTGCGGGTTTTTCTTCTATGCTCAGGCATTTCCCATGATTGTCAAATTCCACCACACCATAACGCTCTGGATCGTTAACATAATAGCCAAAAACGGTTGCCTTATCTTTTTCTTCGGCGTCTTTTAAGCTTTGTCTCAGCAGAGCAGTGAATCCCGATCCATAAAAAATATTATCACCCAGCACCAGGCATGCGGAGTCGTCACCAATAAAGTCTTCACCCAGGATAAACGCTTGTGCCAATCCGTCAGGACTTGGCTGTTCAACGTATGAAAACTTCACGCCAAGGTCATGACCATCACCAAGAAGCCTCTTGAACCCTGGTAGGTCATAGGGAGTCGAAATGATGAGAATTTCTTTAATTCCTGCCAGCATCAAGACTGATACTGGATAATAAATCATGGGTTTGTCAAAAATGGGAATGAGCTGTTTGCTTATTCCTTTGGTGATGGGATAAAGGCGTGTTCCGGAGCCACCGGCTAAAACGATTCCTTTCATTCTTCGAATCTATTTGGTTATTAATCAGATAATCGCAACAGAATTATACTTGCTATGGCTATCACTCGAACAATCAACTTGCATGATTAGATGGAGCCTTTTGTTACCAATAGGACTCAAGTGGCATGCTTGTTGAACTTTTTCAAAAGTTGTGTACAAAGGTATAAATAATTATTGAAAGCGGAAAGTGCTACAGCTAAAATTGTTTCTTTTGTTTTGTATATTTATGGTTTTATCATACCTTTGTAGAGATTTAGGAAAAAACTCTTAGTTACGAAATGAATTTAATTTTACAATATAATGGCAAATTTATTATCAAAACTATTTGGAAAGAAAGATCGAAATGACACTACTGGTGGGATGGAAGACTACATGACACTCATCAGGGTTTACTTTCAATCGGCTATAGCAGCCCAGTTGGGTATCAATAACTTAAAGATGCTGCCCGACCTCAGGACGTTCAAGATTACTTTGCATGTTCCCACTGTCAACAATAAGCTGGGAGTGGGCGAGAAAGCACGGTGCAAAAACATGTTGAAAGAAATGTATCATACAGATGATCTTTTTTTCAAAGAAATCGATCAGAGTATACGAAAGAATTGTCGAAGGTTGGAAGATGTGCAACCTTACTTGCTACAGTTTCAGGGTTTCACCCAAGAGCTGATGATGCTTGTCGGAAACTTGATGAAGTTTAAATTGCGTATGCCGTCCATTTTCAAAAGTGCATTGTACACCATGACAGAAAAGACCGTGAACGACATCTTTACTAAAAATGACTATAAGGATGCAGGTGTCATCAAAGCTGTGGTCGCTGTTCGGCAGTACAACAAACGACTTGGATTCTCACAAAAGTGGACTACCGATTTCATTCATCAGGTAGTAATGCTGGCTAAAAAAGAACCGAAGCCAGGAAATGAGAACCAAAAATAACCATCAATCACACAAAACATTACGACAACTTGGCGTTGCTCTCGCAATCGGCTAAGATTAAAGTGATGGACAAAAAAAACAACCGATAATTTGTGATTGTCAATTTATTACGCTAAATTTGTGACCAAATTGTATGTCGATGGATGCTAATGAGAAAACTCTAACGCTCTTTACCACTCGCATGAGGCAGATGATTCTCCAGTACAAGGAAACAAAACAGGAGAATAACAGCTTGTATGCCATGGTTGACGAGCGTGATGCCAAGATAAAACAGCTCGAGGCGAAGTTGAATCAAGCACAAAATGACTACAACAGTCTCAAACTAGCCAAGATGATTGAAATTTCCACCACTGACATCGAAGTGGCCAAGAAACGATTGTCAAAGCTGGTAAGAGACGTCAACAAATGTATCACGCTACTGAATGAAAAGTAATCGGAGCGATGGCAGGAGACAATAGAGATAAACTACAGATAAGATTGCATGTGTACGATACCGACATGAGCGTTACGGTCATGCGGCAGGATGAGGAGTATTATCGTAAGGCAGCCAAACTTATTACTGATACTGTAAACACTTACGCTTCTGTTTTCAAGGCAAAGAGAAGCGAGAAGGATATACTCTATATGGCATTGATAGACATAGCATTGCGTTACGAAAAGGAGTTTGCACGCAATGATGTCACCCCGTATAGTAAAATCATATCTCAATTAACTTCTGAAATTGAAGAGGCACTGAAGGATTAAACCAACCTTCCACAACGTGTATTCTTGTAATAGGAAGTTATTTATCTTTCTAAGCCGTTCTGATTTTAAGCGGAAAAGTATGGTGCAACGTGCGGATTGCCGCGCTTACGCATGATTCTTCCAACCTCTTTCATTTATGTAGTTATTATAAATGAAATTTAAATTTAAAAATAATGAGTATAGTAATTGTTGCCATCGTAGCGCTGATTCTTGGCGGACTGGGTGGCTATGCGATTTTCCGTTACATTGTTAAAGGAAAATATAATGAAATGGTAGCAGCCGCTAATAAAGAGGCTGAGGTTATTAAGGAAAAGAAATTGTTGGAGGTCAAGGAGAAATTCCTGAACAAGAAATCTGAGTTGGAGAAGGAAGTTCAACTGCGCAACCAAAAAATCCAACAGACCGAGAACAAGCTCAAGCAAAGAGAAATTGGATTGAGTCAGCGTCAGGAAGAACTCGGACGAAGAAAGCAGGAGGTGGATCATCAGCAACAGCGCATCGACAATGAAAAGAAATTGTTGCAAATTAAGCAGGCCGAACTCGAAAAAATGCAACTGCAAGAGCGTGAAATGCTGGAAGAACTCTCCGGACTGAGCGCCGAAGAGGCTAAAAACCGATTGATAGAAAGCCTGAAAGACGAGGCTCGTACGGATGCTGCCGGCTACATTAATGAAATCATAGATGAGGCCAAGCTCAATGCCAACCAAGAGGCTAAGAAAATTGTCATACAGACTATCCAGCGCGTTGCCACCGAGACGGCCATTGAAAATTCTGTCAGCGTCTTCCACATTGATAATGATGAGGTGAAAGGCCGCATTATTGGACGTGAAGGACGCAACATCCGTGCCTTGGAAGCTGCAACGGGAGTAGAAATCGTAGTCGACGACACACCCGAAGCCATCGTTATCTCTGCGTTCGATCCAGTGCGTCGAGAAGTTTGCCGTTTGGCTCTTCACCAGCTTGTTGCCGATGGACGTATCCACCCCGCACGTATAGAAGAGGTGGTGGCAAAGGTGAAGAAGCAACTTGATAACGAAATCATCGAAACGGGTAAGCGTACTGTGATTGACCTGGGTATTCATGGTTTGCACCCCGAACTGGTACGCATCGTAGGCAAAATGAAATATCGCTCAAGCTATGGACAGAACCTCCTTCAGCATGCACGCGAAACCGCTAATCTCTGTGCGGTGATGGCGTCAGAGCTGGGACTCAATCCCAAGAAGGCAAAACGTGCAGGACTTTTACACGATATTGGTAAGGTACCTGATGAGGAGAGTGAACTGCCTCACGCACTATACGGTGGCAAATTGGCCGAAAAATACAAGGAGAAGCCGGATATCTGCAACGCTATCGCAGCCCACCATGATGAGGTAGAGATGCAAACACTGCTGGCTCCCATCGTCCAGGTGTGTGATGCCATCTCGGGTGCACGCCCTGGTGCACGTCGCGAAATTGTGGAAGCATACATCAAACGACTGAATGACCTCGAGGCCATCGCGATGAGTTATCCTGGCGTGACGAAGACTTATGCCATACAGGCTGGCCGCGAACTTCGCGTTATCGTAGGTGCCGACCAGATGGATGACGCCGAGACACTGAAGTTGTCAGATGATATTGCCACCAAGATACAAAACGAGATGACCTATCCTGGACAGGTAAAAATCACCGTCATTCGCGAAACACGCAGTGTGGCCTACGCTAAATAAGAGGCGCTAAGATTATAATTATATCCACTAAGATAAAAAGTAAAGGGTGTGTCAAGCTGTTGATGCACCTTTTTTTTGCTTCGTCACTCTAAAAAATATACCGCTATACGGTAAGCATCCAACTTTAGCCGCCTTTGTGTGGGCTTCCAGCTTTACTACCTTTGC
>URFI01000067.1 GCA_900547085.1 uncultured Prevotella sp. | reverse complement strand
TTTCATAAACATTTGATGACTATGTGCGGTGGTAATTTATAGAACCAGCCTTTAATCAATTTTTTTTATTCAATCAATGGAATTAAAAAGAGTAGTAGTAACAGGACTTGGTGCCGTGACACCTATTGGCAATACGCCTGAAGAAACATGGAAAAGCATGTTGGCAGGTAAGAGTGGTGCTGCTCCTATTACATTATTTGATACTTCCAACTTCAAGACACAGTTTGCTTGTGAGGTAAAAGACCTGAATATCAACGATTACATTGATAGAAAGGCCGTACGCAAGCTGGATCGCTACACTCAGTTGGCCATGATTTCGGCCATGCAGGGTGTAAAAGATGCTGGACTTGATTTGGAAAAAGAAGATAAAACCCGTATTGGTGTCATCTATGGTGTGGGTATCGGGGGTATTAAGACCTTCGAAGAAGAGGTTTCGTATTATGCCTTGAATAATGAAAACGGCCCTAAATTCAGCCCATTCTTCATTCCTAAGATGATTGCCGACATCGCTTCCGGACAGATTTCCATTCACTTTGGATTTCATGGTCCCAACTATACCACAACCAGTGCGTGTGCTTCTTCGAGCACAGCCTTGTCAGATGCATTCAATCTCATTCGTCTGGGCAAGGCGAACATCATCGTTTCAGGTGGTGCCGAGGCAGCCATTACGGCCAGTGGTGTGGGTGGATTCAACGCCATGCATGCGTTGTCAACGCGTAATGACGACCCTGAACATGCTTCACGGCCGTTCAGTGCCAGTCGTGACGGTTTCGTCATGGGCGAGGGAGCAGGTTGTTTGATTCTTGAAGAGTTGGAACATGCGAAGGCGCGCGGTGCCAAAATCTATGCCGAAATGATTGGTGAGGGTGCCAGTGGCGACGCTTATCACATCACGGCCAGCCATCCGGAAGGTCTTGGTGCTAAGCTGGTGATGACCGCAGCATTAGAAGATGCTGGTCTGAAGCCTGAAGATGTTGATTACATCAATGTGCATGGTACTTCTACACCTGTTGGAGATATCTCTGAGGTTAAAGCCATCAAGGATGTGTTTGGTGACCATGCATACAAATTGAATATCAGTTCTACCAAGAGTATGACTGGCCACTTGCTGGGTGCAGCAGGTACTGTAGAGGCTATGGCCTGTGTGTTGGCCGTTCGGGACGGCATCATTCCTCCCACTATCAATCATGAGGAGGATGACAAAGACCCTGAAATTGATTACGAACTGAACTATACGTTCAACCAAGCTCAGAAGCGTGAGGTACGTGTAGCATTGAGTAATACGTTCGGGTTTGGTGGACATAACGCTTGCGTAGTATTCAAGAAATATGCTGAGTAATATTCTCGATCGGATAAAGCTCCCCTTCCGTCGTGAGAGGGAGCTTTATTCGTCTTTATACCGTATCATCGGTTTCTATCCACACGATATCAGTTATTACAAATTGGCCTTGATGCATAAGAGCGTCATGCGTCGCAATGCCAAGGGCAAACCCGTGAATAACGAGCGTTTGGAGTTTCTCGGCGATGCCATTCTCGATGCTACCGTAGGGCATATCGTGTACGAGCATTTTCCCGGTAAGCGTGAGGGATTTCTCACCAACACACGCAGTAAGCTGGTTCAACGCAGCACTTTGAACAAGTTGGCCAATGAGATGGGTATTTGCAAGCTCATCCTTAGTAGCGGACGCAACGCCTCTCATAACAGTTATATGGGCGGAAATGCGTTCGAAGCGCTTGTGGGTGCCATCTATCTGGATCGTGGTTATGATGCTTGCATGCGCTTCATGAAAGACCGTATCTTGAAGGAAATGCTCAACATCGATAAGGTGGCTTACAAGGAAGTGAATTTCAAGAGTAAGCTGATTGAATGGAGCCAGAAAAACAAGGTGAAGATTAACTTCAAGCTGTTGAATCAAGGGCAGGATAAAAACGGTAACCCGGTCTTTAAGTATGCAGCCGAATTGGAAGGAATTGAGGGGTGTTTTGGTGAGGGATTCAGCAAAAAAGAGAGTCAACAGCTGGCCAGTAAGCTCACGTTGGAGCAACTGAAGCGTAAGCCACAGTTCATCGATGAGGTGTTTGCTGCCAAGACCAACCGCACCAAGATGGAAGAAGAGCCGGTTGTAATTGTGCCGGATACGCATCCACAGGATGATTTCATCGTGGTGAAGAGCGATGACCTACCGGTACAAAAGCACGAATCACCCTTCCAGGAAGAGGTCTTTACGGAGTCACAAGACGAGGTTCGTGAAGAATCACCCGTTATCTCCAACTTGGTAGATGAGATTGATGAGCTACATTTAGACGATATAAGCGCTCAAAGAATGAGCGATGAGGAAATCATTGCCAAGGCCGAAGAAGAAGCCTTCTTGAATGAATAGCTATGTCAGTAGCGTGCATACGGCTGCTCGCTGTCGGCGTATCTGTCGGCAGCGAGCATGTATCGTCCTTTTTAATTCATGTAGATAAGTATTTAAGTCAGTAGTGATGCGGTTGGTCCAGCTGCTGATTTGGCCGTTTTCTGGTCCTCATGGATGAGTTTCAGCAAGTGTTCTACCGCTTCTTCCGTAGGAATGTTTTTCTCCACACAAGTTTGTTTTCTGTACAAAGAAACCTTTCCTGGGCCGGCACCTACATAACCATAATCGGCATCAGCCATCTCTCCAGGCCCGTTGACAATGCATCCCATGATACCAATCTTGAGGCCTTTCATCTCTTTTGTGGCGTCTTTAATGCGCGCAATGGTCTGTTGCAGGTCGTATAAGGTGCGTCCACAGCCCGGACAACTGATGTATTCGGTTTTGCTCATGCGCAGTCTTCCTGCCTGTAAGATATTGAATGCCGTGTCTTCCAATACGCTATCGGACAGTTTTCCGTCGTTCATGAGCCAGATACCATCCGTCAATCCGTCTATCATCAATGCGCCCATGTCGGCTGATGCGTCCAGTTGGAAGTCGCTTTTCTCATCATGACGGTACATTTGAGCGTAGACTACGGGATTGGACACACCGTTGTTCATCATCTCATGAACCAGTGCTCGCTGGTCTCCTACCCTGTTTTGGTGGTTGCTCATGCACACCACAACAATCTCGGGATGGGCTTTCAGGCACGCAACATATTCCTCTGTAGGCGTTCCGAACTGCAACACAAGGAACTTGATGTCCGACTTCATGCTACCAATGAATGGCATAGCCATGGCTGGAAAGATGGGATAGGTATGTTTTTCGCCGTGATATTCGCTGTAATCAACGATATATTTCCGGTCTTCCGCATATTTAGGAACTTGGTTTCCCACGTAAATGTAATCGGCCTTGCAGCCTTCATTCGAAGTAATGACAATGGGTACGTTGCTTCCACCGATGTTGCCAATTGCACGTGTTTTACGCCTTTCAGGTCGAAGATAGTTGAAGTGTTTGTTGGGTTCTGCTGGAATCATCAGGTGTCCGGCACGCTTTGCGACGTAATCTATCAAGTGTTTGGCCACAGGTATCTCGCATTCGGGTTCTTCAGAAAGCGATACACGGATGGTGTCTCCGATGCCATCTGCCAATAAGGCACCGATTCCCACCGCGCTCTTGATGCGTCCGTCCTCGCCTTCTCCAGCTTCTGTCACGCCAAGGTGTAAGGGATAGTGCATGTCTTCCTTGTCCATTGTGTCGACAAGCAAGCGCACTGATTGCACCATCACTACTGTATTGCTTGACTTGATGGAGATAACGACATTATCAAATTGCTGTTTTTTGCAGATACGAAGAAACTCCATGCAGCTTTCTACAATGCCTTCGGGCGTGTCACCGTATCGGTTTCGTATTCTATCCGATAGCGATCCGTGGTTTACCCCTATGCGAATGGCGGTGTGGTTGGCTTTACAAATATTGAGAAAAGGTACAAAGCGGTCTTCAATCTTTTTGAGTTCGCGCGCATACTCTTCGTCCGTGTACTCTAATTGGATGAACTTTCGGGCGGGATCTACATAATTTCCCGGGTTGATACGAACCTTCTCGGTATGCTGTGCAGCCACGTCAGCCACGTTAGCATTAAAGTGAACGTCGGCTACCAATGGTGTTTCATATCCTTTGGCATGCAATCCGTCATGGATGTTCTTCAGGTTTTCGGCCTCTCTCCTACCCTGTGTGGTGAGTCGTACCAACTCTCCACCAGCCTGAATGATGCGTTCTGCCTGCTCAATGCACGCCTGTGTGTCATTCGTGTCGGTTGTGGTCATCGACTGAATGCGTACCGGATTATCGCCACCCATATCGATATTACCTACATGTACTACGTTCGATTTACGGCGTTGATAATTAAAAAGATCTGTCATGAGTACACGTTTCTCTTAGTTAGTCTTGTATTCGTAATCTTTTATTGCTGCCAAATCAGCATTTGCTTTTGTGATTTTGGCGCCCAATCCTGCTTTATGATCTTTGATTTTTTGCGCAATCGCTTCGTCTGTCAGTGCCAACATTTCCACCGCAAGGATAGCAGCGTTCATGGAACCGTTAACCCCTACCGTGGCAACTGGAATGCCCGGTGGCATCTGTATGATGCTGAGCATGGCGTCTAAGCCGTCTAACATTCCTTTAATAGGAACGCCGATGACGGGCAATGTGGTGTTGGCGGCAATCACGCCAGGCAGTGCAGCAGCCATTCCGGCAGCGGCTATAATTACTTTGATACCTCTGTTTGCGGCCTCTTTGGCAAACTCTTCAACGGCAGCGGGCGTGCGGTGAGCCGACAAAGCGTTTACTTCAAAGGGTATTTTCAGGTCGTTCAGAAACTTACATGCTTTCTCCATGACTGGGAGATCGCTTGTGCTACCCATGATGATGCTTACTAATGGTTTCATATTCATATTGTTTTAAGAGTTTGATTTCAAATCATTGAGATAATATAGAAGGCGGATATCAGACCAACAATGAATCCAACGTTCACCTGTGAAAGTGTGTGTTGCTTGAGAATGATGCGGCTCGACCCCACCAATCCTGCGAACAAGATGGCCAAACAGAGCCACCAAGTAGGATTGAAGTGAAACAACAAGGCAAACGACATCAATGCGCCTGTTACGCCACCGATGGCTGCCGAGTGGGTAGATATCTTCCACCAGACGTTGATGAGCGCACAGATAATCTGGATGGCGAGTGCCGTGATGAGGATACTGCTGATGAAATGTGGGATGTGATACAGGTTCATGATGTAGTAACATGCGAAGTAACACACAATCGAGATAATGTAAGGCACCATTCGTCGCTCTTTCATTCCCAGCTCGTGCAGTGTCCATCCCTGGTATTTTCGATATAGGTGTATCAACAAGGTTGGCAACAATACGGTGAAAAGATACACCATCATGATGACGGTAAGCTTGTAATACCAAGGAACCAGCCTGTTGAGATAACTCAACATGAACAGTGCTACCAACCCAAGCACGGGCAGGTAGAAAGGTGTAAAGACGATGCTTATCGTCCGAGCGGCCAAAATAATGTTCTTTTCTTTCATATTGTGTCATCCGCAGGTTGTATCTTTGCGGATGGATTCTTCTTCATGTTTTAGCGTCATTCATGACAAACGATGCGTCAATCATTCTTTCCTTAGCCGTGCAACCGATAGTCCTAATTGCTCTCTGTACTTGGCTACGGTGCGTCGAGCCACGGGAAATCCCATCTTTTTCAGTTCCTTGGCCAGTGCCTCATCACTGAACGGTTTGCGTTTGTCCTCGTGGTCGATTACTTCTTTCAGTGCCAGTTTGATTTTCCGGGTAGAGAGTTCTTCCCCATCTTCGGTGGTATAGCTGTCGGTGAAGAAGAACCTGAGCGGGAAAGTGCCCCATTTCGTCTGTGCATACTTGATGTTGCTCACGCGCGAGATGGTAGAGATGTCCAGTTCAGTCTTGTCGGCAATGTCTTTCAGAATCATGGGTTTGAGGTCTGACTCGTCACCATCGAGGAAGAACTTACGCTGCCAGTCTATAATCGCTTTCATCGTTATGTACAGCGTATGTCGGCGTTGTTTGATGGCATCGATGAACCCTTGCGCCTTGTCTACTTTCTGTTTGGCATACAACAGCGCTTCCTTTTCCTGCCGGTTCATATTCTCCTTGTTGTTCTTGTAGGTGTCTACCATGTCGGAAAACGATGGAGAGATGGTCAGTTGTGGAATTTTTCCTTGGTTCAGTGTGAACGAAATGTTGTTGTTATCATCCACGTCGATGATAAAGTCGGGTGTGATTTGCTGGACGTTCCTGCCCATGGTCTCGCCCATTGATGCGCCGGGTTTGGGATTGAGCTTACGTATCTCTTCTTGAACCGCTTGCAGTTGCAAGTCGGATAGTTTGAGGTTTGCCTGTATTTTGTCCCAATGTTTCTTGGTGAACGCGTCAAACTGGCGTGTCACTACTTGCTGCAAGATGTCTTTAAGTTTGCTCTCTGGACGCCTTTCCACCTGCAACAGCAAACACTCTTGCAGCGACCTGGCGCCGATGCCCGCAGGGTCGAACCCTTGTAGGGTATACAACACCTCCTCTATTTGCGTGGGCGTGACGTCGATGTTGTGGTAGATGGCCAGTTCGTCACTAATCAATTCTACATCCTTTCGCAGGTAACCGTCGTCGTCGAGCGAACCGATGAGATATTCCATCACGTCTTTCTGCGTGTCCGTGAGGTTCTCCATCATCATCTGCTCTTTCAGTTTGTCGTAGAAAGATTTGGTGTCTCCGTAGACAATCTCCTCATAGTCGGCGTTGTCTTGCGGATGATAGGCTCCGTAAGCGTCAGGCATCTCATCATCTCTGCCGATGTTTTCCAGGGCTTTGTCCAATGCTTCTTCGCGCTCTTCGCGTTCAGTTCGCTCGGCAAAGTCTTCCTCGCGTTCGTCCCGGCCATCCGTTTCATCCTCATAGCGTTCCTCCCCTTCGGCTTTCTCCAACGCCGGATTGTCATCCAATTCGGCATTAACGCTCTCCTCCAGTTCGGTCAACGGCATCTCCAGCAGCTTCACTTGCAACATTTGTTGCTGTGACAGTCGCTGTACCTGCTGTTGTCGTTGTTCTTGAGTTTGTATGAGTTTGTTGGCCATTGCTGTATATCCAGTCCCTTCTGATGATGTTCGCGTGCGTTCTTCATGTACTGTTGACGCACATGCAAAAATACAAAAGATATTCTTATAATCCGCTTCTTTTGAGGGTAATTTTCCAAGATTGCCCAGCCGGCAGGTTCGCTTTCGGTTGGCACACGCAAAGAAAGCGTCTACCATCAATCTTTAAAATAATCCTTGAGCTGTGCGGCCAGTGCGGACAAGTGTTCCGGATTGGCGTTGCCATAACGCTGCCAAATGTCCTGACAGGGTACAAGCAGCGGGTGAATCATCATGTCATCACGATTCAGATATGGGTCACAGAACTTGAAAACCGTCATCACTTCCACGATTTTACCTGGTTTCAGGCGCATTAATTTGGCCAGACTGACAATCTCGGGTGTTTCGGCTACCATGGTAATGGGTACGAGCCTGAAATACAAATCCAAGATGATGATGAGCATCATCGGTGTGAGTTCCGCGTCAGCCGCAAGCGGTTTGAAGTCGTGTTCAAATGATTCGTTCACCTCTACCCCATCGTAAAACGACGCAGCTTGTCCAAATCCCCGCATCTTTCTCAGCAACTTAACCCCGCGAGCCAATTTGCTGGGGTGCTCGGCATACTCGTTCCACAGCTTTTCCAAGCGTGGTGTGTCCAGTCGTCTCAGCCGAAACATCTGCTCGTATAAGGTCTGTGGCGGTATGTGTAGCTCCAAGCTAAGGTCAACCATGGCGCGCGAATACAAGGCTTTCACGCCAATAGGCTTCTTCAGGTACAGTTGCATCAACAGCAACCAATAGTCGTCCGACCATTCATTGGGTATTGACATGATCATTCATTGTTTTGACAAAAAGAGCATGCGCAGCTTGCAAGGACGTATGTTTTACGCATTTGCTGCGAAAACTCTTTGAGGCAAAGATAGCATAACTTTTGCAAAGCATCAAGTAAACGCTTTGCTTTTTCTTGCAAAAGCATTACTTTTGCATCATTCTTGAATCAATAATTACCACGATGAACAAAACTTTAATCATCCTGTCTTTATGCTTTTGTTGGATTACCTCAAACGCTCAACTTTCTAAAACCGAGATTTTCAACAACCCTTTGTTGGCTGCCAACGGCTATTACGCTTATCCCGGGCCGCTAAAACCGCAGCTCACGCTTGCCCCAAAGGGATATGTTCCGTTTTACATCAGTCATTATGGACGGCACGGTTCGCGCTATCTCATCGACCCAAACGATTACAACGGTCCGCTTCGCACGCTGCAACAGGCCGACAGTTTGGGAAAATTGACCCCCACAGGCAAAGAGGTGTTGCGCAAAGTAAGCATGATTTGTAATGAGGCAAAAGGAAGATTGGGTGAGCTAACCTTGCGTGGAGCCGAGCAACACCAACAAATAGCACGGCGAATGTTCGAGCGTTTTCCAGAAGTGTTGAGTGGAAAAACAAACGTAGATGCCAAGAGCAGCACCGTCATTCGCTGCATCTTGTCCATGGAAAATGCGTTGCTGCAACTGGCAAGGCTCAATCCTCAACTGCACATCACGCACGATGCCAGTGCGTATGACATGCCCTATTTGGTGTATGGCGACACGGCTTTATACAAAAACAAAATGCCCGGAAAGGTAAAAGACATCTACGAGGCTTTTGCCAAGCGGCATGACAACCATGTAGGGGTGATGAACCGAATTTTTAAGGATGAAAGCTATTGGCGTGAACACGTCGACGCTACACAATTAAACACCCAGCTTTACAATCTTGCCAGCAACGTGCAGAGCACCGAACTGCGCCATCAGCTGTCGCTCTTAGACCTCTTTACTCACGACGAGTTGTATGATGCTTGGCTCAAAACCAATGCGTGGTGGTACATCAACTATGGCCCGTCACCCCTGAATGGCGCTGTTCAGCCCTATTCGCAACGCATGTTGCTGCGCCGCATCATCACCGAGGCTGACAGTTGCGTGGCTCTCTCCCACCCCGGCGCAACGCTTCGTTATGGTCACGACACGATGGTGATGCCCCTGGTGTGCCTGTTAGACATCAATGGTTACGGTAAGCAGATAGAGGACTTGGAACGTTTGGATGATGAGAATTGGCTGGATTACCGCATCTTCCCCATGGCTTGCAACCTGCAGTTTGTGTTCTACCGCTCGCAAGCGCGTCCTAACGACATCCTCGTGAAGGTGCTTCTGAACGAAGACGAGACCACCCTACCCCTCCCAACCGATATCGCTCCCTATTACCATTGGAACGATTTCAAGACTTATTATCTGAACAAGATAGATCAATTTCAAACCAAGAAGTAGTCGGAGATCAGCCTTTTTTACGGTTGTCAAACGCTTGTAAAGAAGCAATATTTTTGTTAAGATAAATGAAAAAATAGCGACAATAATGGTTTCTTTACCATGCGATTACTATATTTTGTCTATTTTTGCGTGCTAAAGATTGAACAGTTATTTTAGTGCGAATGATGACAAGAAGGATGAAACGCAGATTGATGGCGTGGATGATGGTGCTTACCTTCATCCCGGCTCTTCTCGTTAAAGACGTTCATGCGCACAGCATAACTGTACAGCACTTAGACCAAACAGAGCAACACCAAACCACAGTACAGGCGTATTGTTACATTTGTAACTTTGACCTGTGCAAGATGAGCATGCCCAAACTCTTTGTTTGGCAGCCTGTGTTGCTTGTAAAACGTATTGTTAAACCGCTATTTACAGCACAAATAGTTTATCGTGAGCCGCTTACGGTAAACGCTCATTCGCCACCTTTTTTAATTCATAATTCTTAATTCATAATTCATAATTCGGAGGAGAGAGACTTCTTTCGGCTGAAGAATGATGATATTCATACCCCTGTTTTATGCAAAGATAGTACGAGCTGAACGCAATCAAACTTGTTTGTAATTGCTGAGGCGATGCCTATCTTATTGAAAAATAGTGCAAACTGAAGACCATTCAATCATGATTGGATGGCTGAGGCGATGCCTATTGAATGAAAAGAAGAAATTATACAAATGAATAAAAAGGAAAAATTATGGCTTGTCATCCTATTGTCGTGTATGGTGATGAGCAATAATACGTTGGCGAGTGCGCAGGATATAGAACACATACCTCGGCAACATCTAAAAGATACCATTACTTTGGGCGAGGTAGTGGTGAAGAGTAAACGACAAATTGTTACGCCCAACAGTGTGAGTTCCACGCTTACTCACGAAGACATTGCTCGTGCGGCGGGTAAGTCTTTGGCGTCGATGTTAGAGAATGAGACCTCTGCAAAACCTTACCCCATTCTCTATTATTCTTGTTTTTGAGCACTA
>URFI01000066.1 GCA_900547085.1 uncultured Prevotella sp. | reverse complement strand
ATCATGAAGGCTGCCGATGAAGGTAGTTGTGTTTTTGTGGGACGAGCCGCCGACTATGTGCTGCGAACTTATCCAAACGTGGTAAACATCTTCATCACTGCCAACATGAAAGACCGCATCAAATTAGTTTGCCAACGATTAGGCTGTGATGAAAAGGATGCCAAGAAGTTGATTATCGACAAAGAAAGTGAACGCGCATCTTATTACAATTACTACACTGGAAAGAAGTGGGGACACAGTTGTAGCTACGACCTCTGCATTAACTCGAGCTACATGGGATTGGAGAAAACAGCAAAATTCATAGGAGACTATATTCGCGTGCGGTTCGGATATAACTCTAAAGAAAGGTAAGGCGTAAATGAAAAGAATTGGTATCATCAGTGACACGCACGCCTATTGGGACGACAAGTACGAGAAGTATTTTGCCAAATGTGACGAGATATGGCATGCAGGCGACATTGGCTCATTGGAAGTGGCACAAAAATTGGCTGCCATCAAGCCGTTAAGGGCTGTTTGCGGCAACTGTGACGGTGGTGACTTGCGACGAATGTACCATGACAAATTGCGTTTCAAGTGTGAAGATGTGGATGTATTGCTGACCCATATCGGCGGCTATCCCGGTAATTACGCCCCACAAATACGCAGCTTGCTTTTTGCTTCGCCACCTCAATTATTCGTTTGTGGACACTCGCATATCCTGAAAGTGCAATACGACAAAACACTCAACTTGCTGCACATCAATCCCGGTGCGGCAGGCTTACAAGGCTGGCACCGTGAAAGAACGTTGATAAGATTGACCATAGAAGGCAATAAATTCACCGATTGTGAAGTTATTACATTAAGTGATAAGAACACTCATCCATAGCACTCAGATGAAAAAAGCACATACTTATTTATTCCAATTTATCGTACTGACAGGCGTTTATTATGGTTTACAACTCCTGTTCGATTGGGGTAGTGAATATCATTGGCCAAATTTTATGATTGAGAGTGCCTCGTTTGGATTTATCATGACGTTGTTCAACATCTATTCTGACTACAAAGAACAGAAAAAACGAAAGGAAAAGAATCAGGAATATTTGGAAACTTACGATAAAGTGGTTAAAGACAAAGATCATAAAAAACAACAAGAAATATGAAAACATACTTAGTTACAGGAGCCGCAGGCTTCATCGGAGCCAACTTCATCAAGTATTTGCTTGACAAAAAGTATAAGAACGAAGACATCAGGGTGATTATACTGGATGCACTGACCTACGCAGGCAATCTGGGTACTATCAAGAATAATATTGACAACAAACGTTGTTTCTTCGTGAAAGGCGACATCAGAGACAAGGATTTGGCAGACAAGTTGTTTGCTGAACATGATATAGACTTTGTCGTAAACTTTGCGGCAGAGAGTCATGTGGACCGCAGCATAGAGGACCCACAATTGTTTCTTTCGGTGAACATACTTGGCACTCAAAACCTCATGGACGCTGCCCGAAGGGCTTGGGTCACGGGCAAAGACGAACAAGGTTATCCCACTTGGAAAGCTGGCAAACGCTATCATCAGGTTTCTACCGACGAGGTATATGGCTCATTGGGCGCAGAAGGATACTTTACAGAACAAACCCCGCTGTGTCCGCACAGTCCTTATAGTGCGTCAAAGACTAGTGCCGACATGATTGTTATGGCTTACCGCGACACCTATCGCATGCCCGTTAGCATTACACGATGCTCTAACAACTACGGTCCTTATCACTTTCCAGAGAAGTTGATACCGCTCATTATCAAAAATATCCTTGAGGGTAAGCAACTTCCTGTATACGGAAAAGGCGAAAATGTACGCGACTGGCTCTATGTAGAAGACCACTGCAAAGCCATTGACATGGTGGTGCGAGAGGGTAAAGAAGGAGAGGTGTACAATGTAGGTGGACATAACGAGATGAAGAACATCGACATTGTGAAGCTCACTATCAAGACCATTCACGACATGATGCAGCAGGATAAAGACCTGAGAAAGGTGCTGAAGAAGCAAGAAGTGGATGAACAAGGCAACATTAAGATTGATTGGATTAACGATAACTTGATTACTTTTGTTGCTGACAGATTGGGACACGACCAGCGTTATGCTATTGATCCTACAAAGATAAAGAACGATTTGGGGTGGTATCCTGAAACTATGTTTGCCGATGGAATCGTGAAAACCATCAAATGGAACCTACAACATCAGGATTGGATCAACGAGGTAACCTCTGGTGACTACCAAAAATACTACGAACAAATGTACGGTAACCGATAAGAAACACGAGCAGTTGGAAGCGAAAATCATTGACTTAGTTAAGATCGTTGACCCCAGAGGAAACCTAACCGTTGCCGAAGGTTGCAAGGATGTGCCCTTTGATGTGAAGCGGGTGTACTGGGTTTACGATGTTCCGGCAGGCGAAAACAGGGGTGGACACGCCCATAAAAAATGCCAAGAGTTCATCATCGCTCTCAGTGGCAGCTTCCATGTAACGCTCGACAACGGCAAGGAAAAGACTTCTATACTGCTAAACCACCCTTATCAAGGCCTGTTTGTCGATACTGATACATGGCGGACGTTAGATGACTTCTCATCGGGAGCAGTATGTTTAGTATTGGCTTCTGAGACCTTTGACGAAGCTGATTATATAAGAGAATATGACGCTTTCTTGGAATACATCAAGCAAAGGTAAGCATGTTTGACATTCGTAGATACACCAAAGCCGATGAAGAACAATGGAACGGCTATGCGGAAAAGGCAAAAAATGCCACGTTCTTGTTCGACAGAAGCTACATGAACTACCACGAAGACAGGTTCAATGACTATTCGTTGATGTTCTACAAAGACGAAAAGCTGTATGCCATGCTGCCCGCCCATCGTGTTGACGACACCCTGTATTCGCATTTTGGACTGACATACGGTGGTCTCATCATGGATCAACAAGTGAGAACCGCCGACATCCTCGTGCTGTTTGAAGAGCTTAACCAACACCTTCGCAATCATGGATTCAAGCAAGTGGTGTACCGTCCCACACCTTCTATCTATCATCTAACACCTGCCGAAGAGGATTTATATGCACTCTTCAAAGTCTGCAACGCCCAATTAGTGGCACGAAGCATTTCTTCTGTCATTGATTTGACGCATCCGTTGAAATGGAGTGAGAACCGCAGACGAGGGGTCAAGCAATGCATGAAAAATGACATCGAAATCAAACTTAGCAACGATTTTGCTGCTTTTTGGCAAGTATTGGATGACAATTTAATGAATAAATACGGTGCGAAGCCCGTTCATAGCTTGCAGGAAATAGAACTGTTGCACCAACGTTTCCCTCATCACATCCAGTTGTATGTGGCATGCAAAGATAATATGGTGTTAGGAGGAACCGTTCTTTATCTCACGCCCAATGTGGTGCATACGCAATACATCTCGGCATCGCCAGAAGGAAAGCAACTGCGTGTCATCGATGGGCTGTTCCATTTCTTACTTCATCAATCGTGGGACGAACAACAATATTTTGATTTTGGCACGTCTACTCAGCAAGATGGGCACCTGCTCAACGCCTCACTCATTCATCAAAAAGAGGGATTTGGCGGTCGTGCTATATGTTATGATACTTATCAATGGGATATATGATACCCTATTTATCTTTACAACGAGTAACCAATGAACATCTGACAGAGATACTACAGGCTGTCAATAAGGTCATTGAGAGTGGTTGGTATCTGCAAGGTCAGGCGGTACAAACGTTTGAAAAACAATATGCCGAATACATTGGGACGCAACATTGTGTGAGTTGTGCCAACGGACTGGATGCACTTACACTCATACTCAGAGCTTACATGGAGCTGGGCGAGATGCATGAAGGCGATGAAATCATCGTTCCATCCAACACCTACATCGCCACCATCCTATCGATTACGGCCAACCATCTAGTACCCATACTGGTTGAACCGCGCATAGACACCCTTGAAATTGACGACAACTTGATAGAGCAGGCTATCACTGAACGCACCAAAGGCATCATGCTGGTACACCTCTATGGACGTTGTGCGTACACAGAAAAAATAGGTCAACTCTGTCAAAAACATCACCTGAAACTGCTGGAAGACAACGCACAGGCACACGGTTGCCTGTACCGTGAGGGGCAACGCACCGGTTCGTTGGGAGATGCTGCGGCTCACAGCTTTTATCCCAGTAAGAACTTGGGCGCGCTAGGCGATGCCGGAGCGGTGACAACCGATGATGCCAAACTGGCAAACGTCATCAGATTCCTGGGCAATTACGGCTCATCACGAAAATATGTCTTTGACTATAAAGGAAGAAACAGCAGGATGGACGAGCTGCAGGCCGCCGTATTGAGCATAAAACTCAAGTATCTGGATGAGGAAAATGCAAGAAGACAAGAGATAGCCCACTACTATCTCACGCACATTCGCAACGAAGATATCACGCTCCCCCCACACGACTCAACCGGAAACGTGTGGCATGTGTTCCCCGTGCTGACACAACATCCAGATGAACTGCAAAGACACTTAAACCGCATGGGCATACAAACCAATATCCACTACCCCATACCTCCACACAAACAGCAGGCATACAAAGAGTGGAACGACCGCTCTTACCCCATTGCCGAAAAGATTCATCACCATGAAGTGAGTATTCCGTTGAACCAAACGCTCACAAATGATGAGGTAAAAACCATTGTCAACGCACTGAACACGTATCACTTAAAAAAATAGTGGATAGGCCCGAGACCGCCATTTGACACGGGGTAGAACCAATCATCTAATCAATCATACCTCAAAACTTGACCACCCTCTATAAACAAAGAACATGCATTCCCGCTAATTTTTATGCTAAAATAACAAAACACTTTGTCATATCATAAAATAATTGTATTTTTACAGCACAATTGTAAAACGATATGAAAAAAGGTTTTTTGGCTCTTTTTCTTGTAGCCTTTGTTGCTACAACCTGTTGGGGGCAACGCACTTTCAAGCCCAAATTCGAACGCCAACCATGGGATACATACGTGGGAGTGAAAGGTGGCGCCATCTATTCTAATCTGACAGCTTTGCGTGGTGAAGCCAAAATCACCGGGATGGGAGGAATATATACCGAATCTTTCCTTACCAAGTCGTTCGCCATCCAAACCGAGTTGACCTTTTCTCATCACGGCAGCCACAATGCCATCTCCTTAGCTTCACCTGGAGCAGGGGCCACATTCGACTATCGATTGAACTATATCAATACCGACATTTTATTCAAGCAATACATCGCAGACAGACTGGGACTATACACCGGTATTCATACAGCATACGCCATCACGATGGAATGCAACGGAAAAAGCATTCAAAAAGAATTATACAAGGGTGACTTTACTATTCCCGTGGGTGCCTGTTTCGTATGGCACAACGTGAGTTTGGATGCCCGTTACCAATATCCTTTCAGAAAACTTGCCAAGACTGACAAAGCAAAGGCCATCATGGGAAACAGCAGAAACTCCTCCATCATCCTCACGCTTGGCTACAGGTTCAGGGTTTTCTGATGACAATTGTCAAGCGTTGCCTGCTTGCCTGCAAGCACACACCTATTCTTCTAAGCGCAGATGAGGCAAGGAAAGATGGTACCTCACGGCCAAAAATCGGATGGCACACACAATTAAGAACGAAGTAACCACCGTGACACCCACATCCACGCCCAACCGAATGAGAACCCAATAGGCAATTCCGCCTACGATACTGGCCATGGCATAAATCTCTTTGTGAAAGATAATGGGGACGTTATTCAGCAACACATCGCGAATCACGCCTCCGGCCGAACCTGTGATACACCCCATGATGATAGCTACCCAAAAAGGGAAATCATAGGCCAAAGACTTCTGGATGCCGGCAATAGTAAACAAGGCCAAGCCCAATGTATCAAAAACGAACCAGGTATTATCCAACCGCCTCAAAAACTTTGAAAAAACAATGACGAACAGTTGAGCCAATACCGTACAAATGATGTAAATGCTCGACGTCATCCAAAACGGCGTTACCCCAATCATGACATCACGAATGGTTCCGCCACCGATGGCAACGGCGATACCACAAACAAACCCACCGAACCAATCAAAATTCTTGGCTGCAGCGTGCCGAATGCCAGATATCGCAAAAGCAAACGTCCCAACAAACTCTATAATCTGCTGTATGGAATGGACTATTTCAGGATTCTCGTAGGACATATTCTATTAAAACGCACCTAAAAGCAATTATTTTTATACTCGTCAAAAAGGGCAGCAGCCATCTCTTGCGCACCCATCAACAATTCACTACGTTTTGTGCAGCTCCTTCCAGGAAGCACTTCACGTTGTTCAAAGCAATGTTCATCAGTCTGCTGCGCGCTTCAACGGTAGCCCATGCAATATGAGGAGTGATGAATGCATTGGGTTGTTTCAACAATGGATTGTCGGCAGCGGGTGGTTCCGAGCACATCACATCAGCTCCGTAGGCAGCCAACTGGCCACTTTCCAAGGCTGCGGCTACATCAGCTTCGTTAACCAAGGGGCCTCTTCCGGTATTGATCAAGATGGCGCCATGCTTCATTTTGCGTAAGTTATCGGCCTTGATGAGTTCACGCGTGCGCTCTGACAAAGGACAATGTAAAGACAGGATGTCACTCACCGAGAACAAGCCGTCAAGGGTTGTCTTCTGGATGCCCGATGGAAGATCAACCGAATTCTTACTGGTATAGGCATATACCTCCATGCCAAACTCACGAGCGATGCGTGCGACCTTCATCCCAATGTTACCCAATCCGACAATTCCCATCGTCTTTCCGGCCAATTCAAGCAAAGGCGTGTCCCAGTAACAGAAATCACTACGCTTTGACCACTGCCCCTCGCGTGTTTGCTGGGCATAGTGTTCTACCCGATTCGTGATGGTAAAAATGCTGGCAAAAACCATCTGAGCCACACTATATGTACTATACGATGGAATGTTGCACACCGTCACGCCATGCTCTTGAGCAGCCTTCACATCAATGTGATTGAAGCCTGTTGCCAACACACCGATATATTTCAGCTTGGGTAATTGCGCAATGATGTCGGCCTTCATGGACACCTTGTTCACCAAAACAATCTGCGCATCCTTCGCACGTTCTACAACTTCTTCGGCTTTCGTACGTTCGTAAACGGTGAGACTTCCCAGCTCTTTGAATCCATCCCACGACAAATCACCGGGATTGGCACAATGACCGTCCAGAACAACAATGTTGACAGTAGGTTTCTTCTCGTTTGTTTCCATAAACATTCTCCTTTCTATGATTCTTTTTGCGACGTGGAAGTCTCGTCATAACGCGATCCCCAGCACTGACGCATCCATTGATATAATTTTTCTTCAGCCGCACTATGCTGTGCATGCCACATACGCCTGTCCTTCACGGCATCAGGCAGATATTGTTGTTCGACAAAGTGTCCGGGATAATCATGACTGTACAAATAGCCGTCATGATAGCCCAATTGCTTCATCAACTGTGTGGGCGCATTGCGCAAGTGCAGGGGAACCGGCAAATTACCTGTTTCCTTGACCAGCACCAGTGCGGCATCGATTCCCAAATAACTGGAATTGCTCTTCGGACTGGCAGCCAAATACACAGCCGCTTCGGCCAGCGGTATTCGGCCTTCGGGCCATCCCAACTTCATAACAGCGTCAAAAGCTGCATTGGCCAGCAGCAGCGCATTGGGATTGGCCAGTCCCACATCTTCGGCCGCACTGATAACCAGTCGGCGGGCAATAAATTGTGGATCCTCGCCACCTTCTATCATCCTCGCCATCCAATAGAGCACCGCATCAGGGTCGCTGCCGCGGATGCTCTTGATAAAGGCCGAAATGATGTCATAATGCATCTCGCCGCCTTTGTCGTAAGCCAGTGGGTTTTGTTGCAGCTGAGTCTCAACCAGTTCATCGGTGATAACCACCTCTTCGGTAGCCGAAGCCCCAATGACTAAATCCAAGATATTGAGTAATTTACGGGCATCGCCCCCACTATATCGCAAAATGGCACCCGTTTCTTGCAACGTGATGTGACGCTGTTTGAGTTCTACGTCCTCATGGATGGCGCGATGAAGCAGTTCCAAAAGGTCATCTTTTTCCAAAGACTTGAGCACATACAACTGACACCGCGACAGCAATGGGCGGATGACCTCGAATGAGGGATTCTCCGTGGTGGCGCCGATGAGTGTAACAACGCCTTTTTCGACCGCTCCCAACAGCGAGTCTTGCTGCGACTTGCTGAACCGGTGAATCTCGTCGATGAACAAAATAGGCGAAGCCGAATTGAAAAAACTGCTGTTCTTAGCCCGTTCAATCACCTCGCGTACATCTTTCACCCCGCTGGTGACGGCGCTTAACGTATAGAACGGCGTTTGCAACATGTTGGCTATGATCTGAGCCAAGGTGGTTTTTCCCACGCCCGGCGGCCCCCACAAGATGAAAGAAGAAATCCTGCCAGCCTCAATCATCTTGCGCAACACGGCACCCTCTCCTACCAAGTGCTGCTGCCCCACATATTCGTCGAGCGTACGAGGACGCATTCTTTCTGCTAAAGGTTCACTCATAATCCATTGTATACAAACACACATGCTCGAAAATCGTCCTTATGCTGCGAAGTTAAAGCGCTCTGTGTAGATGCAAAGATAATAAAAGTTTCGTGAACCACAGGTGTACATGCTGTTTTTTTACATCTATTCCATCCGCCCTAAGCGCGTTTCTATGTGGGAGGAACAAATGGCTGCTTGCATTGGCAAGTCATCGCACTATCCACCTGTCACGCTCCGCGTTTATGTCCGAATAAATGACAAAAAAAGAGCACTTGTAAATTTGTAAAATAGAAAAAAATAATAGGTAAATGAGGAGCATCACACCCTCATTAGAGAACGGAAATGGCACTGTCTGGACAAACACTATGAGTTAAGCGGTCAAAAAGCATGCTTTTGCAACATAATAAGCATGTAATTGGACACGAAGAGCATAGCAATAACAGCGTTAAAAGCATCCTTTTATCAGGAAAGGTTAAGGAAAACAGGCGTCATGAAGTTGCATGGAACACCGAACGACTTGCACAACAACAAGATACAAACTTCGCTAATGCTTGCGAAATTTGAAAAAATTGGAAGGTTGGTGGAGAATATGCGAAGGATAAAGAGTGGTTTGTCAAGAAAAATGTTTCATCATTTTTGGATGTTTGCTTGCCCATACACTGTTAACAAGTGAGGTTGCTGTGATGAATGAGCAAGATTTTTATCGCCCACACAGGCATATTCTTGTAAAACAGAAAAAGAACATCGATATTCCGGTTTTGTATCATCTCCATAACTCGCAAAATTTGTAATCCCCATGCGGGATTAACACGTTTTTTAGTTTACCTCAAATATTTGCAAAAAAGTTTGTCAATTAAGAATTAAGTATTTATTTTTGCAGCCAAACAAACAGGTTAAGTCAACACGGTTCTTTGACAGGCAAAAACAGCCAACTCGTGGCTGAACAGCATCTCATAGCAATAGCCACTGGCATCCAATCTGCTGACGCTACCTGTGAAATAGCATTGCAATTCAATCAAAGATAAATGACCACTAAAAAAGATATGAAACAAAAAAACGCTTTATCCCTCAAGACATTGACCAAGAGTAGTGTTTGGGAATTACAGGAAAATGATGTTTTCAGGCTATGGGAAGCGGCACAAAAAGATGCTGACCTCAAGGATAACATGCGTCATTATCTTGACATTATTAAAAGTGCTTTCGAGATTGAGGAAATCAAAGTTGACAAACCTGAAGTCATTAAGAAATACGAAGAACGAGGCTTTAAGGTGGGTAAACTGCGTACTGACGAAGCATCAAAGCAGAAATGGGCTGTTAAGAAGAAACCCATAGCACGCGTAACCGACCTTACATACGAGAACATCCGCCACATATCGGCAGCAAAACTCATTGAAGTGCTTGACAGAAACTTTGGTGGTGGTTGGGATTCGCTGTCGCAGAGCATTAAAGACATCATTGAAAGCGGCTTTGACATCAGTACGACAACGCTTCCGCAAAACAGACTTCACAACCCTTGCGGCATGTATGAAAAGAAGGTTAACGATGGATTTGAAGTGCTTGAAATTCCAAAAGGATCATGGGTAGAGGCCATTTTTGCAAAGGAAAAGCCAAAGACGGAACTCAGTAAAAACAACCTTTCCAGAGGAAAAGCTGCACCGGATGAAGACTTTAACGAGGAGGATGAAGATTTGCCAAAACTACAAAATGCAGATGATGACAAAGACGATGACGACTCTTATGATGACGACAAACTGACGGAAGAAAGCTATCGTACCACTTTCGAGACAAATCCGGAAGATTTAGACTTGGAAGCAGCAGATGTTTCGGATGAAGACGAATACTAATGCTGAAAAATCCATAAAAACAACAAGGATTTATGAGTG
>URFI01000065.1 GCA_900547085.1 uncultured Prevotella sp. | reverse complement strand
GGCACCTTGGCGTTGAAGGTGGTTACCATGGATGTGGAAACGCTGCATCCTAACCAGTTTTTCCCACCAAAGGACGTGCAGGATAATCCTTTCCTTTGGAGTGAATGGAGTCCCATCTTTTGGATGAGCGTCCTCATGTTAGTACTCTGTATCATAGGATTTTATCTCTACCTCAGACTCAAGAACAACAAGCCCATCATTACCCGAATTAAAATCGTCAAGAAGATACCTCCTCACCAGAAAGCCCTTACGGCTATCGAGAAGCTGAAAGTGGAGAAGATGACTACTTCAACCGATCAGAAGACTTACTATACCGAGCTGACTGACACGTTGAGAAAGTACATCGAGGAGCGTTTCGGCTTCAACGCCATGGAGATGACCACCACCGAAATCATCTACCATTTGCAGCAGAACGGTGACCGCAAGATGATGGACGAGCTTAAGGGACTGTTCGAAACGGCCGATTTGGTGAAATTCGCCAAGCACGAAGCGCTCATCAACGAAAATGATATGAACCTTGTCAATGCCATCAATTTTATTGATCAGACAAAGATTGAGGGGCAGCCTACCGAAGAACGCATCGTTCCTAAACTTGATGAGAGTGACAGGCGTAAGCAAAAAAACAGAATGACAATCAAGACCCTACTCTCGGTTATCGCTATCAGTGTGCTGGGCCTGCTGGTTTATGTCATCTATCATGTTTATCTCCTGGTGATTTGATTAGGAGCGGATGTGAGGTCATTAAAATGAATGAAACGTGGAATTTGTAAATAAAGAATATTTTCTACTGCTGTTGTTGCTCATTCCCTATGTAGTATGGTACTTCCTTTATCGTAAGAAGAGTGAGCCAACCATGCGAATGAGCGACACGCATGCTTATCTGTTCGCACCTAAGAGCTGGCGAATGCGGCTGATTCATCTGCCTATGGTGCTTCGGTGCCTCACCTTCATCCTGGTGGTGTGCGTGCTGGCTCGGCCACAAACGCGCAACTCTTGGGATCAGCGTTCTGTCGAAGGCATTGATATCATGCTGGCCATGGACGTTTCTACGTCTATGTTGGCAGAGGACTTGAGGCCCAATAGATTAGAAGCGGCCAAGAATGTTGCAGCCGAATTTATATCAGGCAGGCCCAATGACAACATCGGACTGACGATATTCGCTGGTGAATCGTTCACCCAATGCCCCATGACAACCGATCACGCCTCGCTCTTGAACCTGTTGCGAAATGTTCGTACAGACATCGCTGCGCGTGGATTGATTTCTGATGGTACGGCCGTAGGGATGGGGTTGGCAAATGCTGTTTCGCGTCTGAAAGATTCCAAGGCCAAGAGTAAAGTGGTGATTCTCCTTACCGATGGCAGCAACAACATGGGTGACATCTCGCCGATGACCAGTGCACAGATTGCTCAGAGCTTGGGCATCAGGGTGTATACCATTGGTGTAGGAACCAACAAGGTGGCTCCTTATCCCATGAATGTGGGCGGGACGACACAGTATGTGAACATTCCGGTGGAGATAGACTCAAAGACCTTGAGTGACATTGCCGCCGTGACGGAAGGCAACTTCTACAGAGCAACCAATAATAAGGAATTGAAACAGATTTACAACGATATAGACAAGTTGGAGAAAACCAAGATGGAAGTCAAGAAATTCTCCAAGCGTTATGAAGCCTTTCAGCCGTTTGCTTTAGCAGCCATCATCAGCTTGCTGTTGGAATTGCTGCTGAGAAATACGATTTTGCGTCGTATTCCTTAAATGCTTCATTGCGGAACTCGTCAAGTCGTAAACGTGAAAAGCGTACGACGGCTGTATAAGTTGAATACAGAAAGTATATGGTAAGATTTGAAGCCCCGATATATCTTTGGCTATTAGTCCTGATTCCACTATTAGCATTGCTTCGTTTTGTGGGCTATCGCCGAAGAAGACAGAAATTAAAGAAGTTTGGTGACCCCGAACTCTTGAAGTTGCAGATGGCCGATACCTCGAAGTATCGCCCGTCTGTCAAGTTCTGGTTGTTACAGGCTGCACTGGCTTTGCTCATCATCATGTTTGCACGGCCACAGATGGGGTCGAAGATATCCAACGAGAAACGCAGAGGCATAGAAACCATCATCGCCTTGGATATATCAAACTCCATGATGGCAGAAGACGTGGTTCCGTCCAGATTAGCCAAGAGCAAGCTGATGGTAGAAAACTTGGTGGACAACTTTACCAACGATAAAATAGGGCTTGTGGTGTTTGCCGGAGAGGCCTTTGTGCAACTGCCCATCACGAGTGATTACGTCAGTGCGAAGATGTTTCTGCAGAATGCCGACCCCTCACTCATCACCACCCAAGGCACTAATATAGCGCAGGCCATCCGCTTGTCCATGAGCAGCTTTACGCAACAAGATAAAGTGGGGCGTGCCATCATCTTGATCACCGACGGTGAAGACCATGAAGGTGAGGCGCTGGAGGCAGCCAAAGAAGCTCGAAAGAAAGGCATCAACGTTTATATATTAGGTGTAGGTGAAACCAAAGGAGCTCCCATTCCAACGCCTGACGGTGGCTATATGACTGATGATAGGGGACAAACCGTCATGACAGCCTTGAACGAGAAGATGTGTCAAGAAGTGGCTAAGGCTGGTGAAGGAACCTACATACACGTTGACAATACGAGCGATGCGCAGAAGCAATTGAATGACGAGCTGGCCAAACTGCAGAAAGGTGAAACCAACAGTGTCATTTATAGTGAATATGACGAGCAGTTTCAGGCTTTTGCCATTCTGGCTCTCCTGTTGTTGATTCTTGAAATATGCATATTGGAAAGCAAAAATCCAATGCTGAGTAAGGTTCGGCTGTTCAAAAAAAAGGAGAATAGAGAAAGATGAATAATACATTAATCAGATATATGCTGGGCTTGTTTGTCATGGCTTTGTGTGCGACAAACGTGTATGCGCAGAGTGACCGGCAGTTTATTCGCTCGGGCAACAAGCTGTATCGGTCGCAAAACTACGCCAAGGCAGAAGCTGAATATCGTAAAGCCATTGCACAAAATAGTAAAAATCCACAAGCTTTGTACAATCTTGGATGTGCGCTGATGATGCAGCAGAAAGATTCTGCAGCGATTGTGCAATATGAAAATGCGGGGAAGTTGGAGAGCAGTAAATCCAGAAAGGCCAAGATATACCATAACATTGGGGTGATTTGTCAGAATCATCAAATGTATGGAGAGGCGATTGAAGCCTACAAAGAGAGTCTGCGTAACAATCCGGATGACAACGAGACGCGCTACAACCTGGCTCTTTGTAAACGCCAACAGAAGAATCAAAAGCAGAATGGTGGCGAACAAAAGAAGAAAGATGATCAAAAAGGTAAAGACAAACAGAAGAAAGATGATCAGCAGCAAAAGCAACAGGATCAGCAACAACAGCAAAAGAACAAGCCGAAGGATCGGATGAGTAAGGAGAATGCTGAGCAACTCTTGAATGCCGCAACGCAACAAGAAAAGGCCACACAGCAACGCATGAAGAAAGCCATGCGGCAGTCGGGCAAGAAAAAGCTGAAGAAGAATTGGTAAATCACACGTGATTAAAAGGATGAATAAGAAAAGGATGAAGCAATATCTCAATTATATATTTATCACCATACTCATTGGTGCGTTGTGCCCACTGGTTGGCAACGCACAATCCATCACCGTGTCGGTGCCATCTCATGTGTCTGTGGGAGAGAACTTCAGGCTGTCGTACACCATCAACACACAAGAGGTAGACGATTTTAGAGCTGGTAACATTCCAGATGCTATCGAGGTAATTGCTGGACCATATACATCCAGCCAGTCGAGCTTTCAAATGGTCAATGGTCATACCAGTAGTTCGTCTTCTATCACATACACCTATACGTTGTATGCCTCAAAGAACGGTACGTACACCATTCCGCCTGCAAGAGCACGCATCAACGGAAAGACCATCTCGTCGAGAACCGCGAAAGTGACTGTGTCAGGTACCGCACGACAGAACAATGGTGCGCCTCAGATGCACGATGACTATGCTGGGGAGGCACAGATGAGAAAGGCTGGTAGCAAGATATCGGGTAACGATTTGTTCATCAAGGTGAGTGCCAACAAGCGAAGAGTGCATGAACAGGAACCTATCCTGCTGACTTATAAAGTATATACGCTTGTTGATTTGACACAACTGGAGGGTAAGATGCCCGACTTGACTGGCTTTCACACGCAGGAAATCAAGCTGCCACAGCAGAAAAATTTCCATGTAGAGAAGGTCAATGGGAAAAACTATCGCTGTGTTACGTGGAGCCAGTATGTCATGTATCCGCAAGTAACTGGAAAACTGGAAATACCAAGCATCACCTTCAAAGGCATCGTTGTCCAGCAGAATAGAGCCGTCGATCCTTTTGAAGCGTTCTTCAACGGTGGCTCTGGTTATGTGGAAGTAAAACGCAACATCGTGGCTCCTGGGTTGACGGTGCAGGTAGACCCATTGCCTAAGCGTCCATCAGACTTCTCTGGTGGGGTGGGAAAATTCAACCTTTCAGCTTCGGTTAATCACACGGAGGTGAAAGCTGGCGAACCTATATCCTTTCGTGTAGTTGTGGGAGGCGTAGGTAATCTGAAACTGATTAAACAGCCAGACGTTGCATTCCCTAAAGACTTTGACAAGTATGATGCGAAGATAACGGATAAAACCAAATTGACGGCAAATGGTGTTGAAGGCAATATGATTTATGACATACTGGCGGTTCCCAGAAATCAGGGACAGTATGACATACCTCCCATTGCGTTTACTTATTACGACACGGGCCTGAATGCTTACAAAACAATCAAGACACAGGCTTTCAAGATAAACGTAAAGAAGGGTGATGGAAAAGGTTCTTCGGTTGCTGACTATCGACAGGAGAAGGCTAACGACATCAGAGGTCTTAAACTACAAAAGGTGAGAATGCACCGTGTTGATGAGTTCTTCTATGGTTCTCCGCAATACTGGGTGAGCTTATTGGTGCCGCTGTTGGCATTTATCATCTTGTTGGTTGTGTTCCGCAAACGTGCTTTAGACCATGCAGACATTGTGAAAATGCGCGGTAAGAAAGCCAACAAGGTGGCGACTAAGCGACTGAAGAAAGCCAGAAACCTCATGGAACAAAATAAACAAGCCGAGTTCTATGATGAGGTGTTACATGCCTTGTGGGGATATGTTAGTGATAAATTGAACATGCCAGTTGAACAGTTGTCACGTGAGAACATCGCTGACAATTTGCAACGGCAGGCTGTTGATAGCAAAACTATACGTTTATCTCGGCATTGGATGAATGTGAGTTTGAGAGATATGCCCCGGGTGACCCATCGGGTAATATGAATAAGACGATTGACTCAGCCATGACCGCGATTATGGAAATAGAAAATGTGATGAAAACGAGCTCAAAACATAAAAACAACTCGACTGTTCATAGCAAAACATTTTTGTTTTGTGTGTTGATGGTGTTCGTTTCACTTTCAGCTTCGGCCATCACCAAGGAGAACGCCGATACCGAATATAAACGAGGCAATTATCAACAGGCCATCAAGGATTATGAGGAATTGCTCAAAAAAGGCGTCAATGCTGACTTGTACTACAATTTGGGCAACGCATATTATCGTACGGATAATATCACACAGGCCATCCTTGCCTACGAACGTGCGCTGATGCTGTCTCCGGGTGACGATGACATTCGTTTCAATTTGCAGTTTGCTACCTCAAAAACCATAGACAAAATTACCCCAGAAAGTGAAATGTTCTTCGTTACCTGGTATCACTCATTGGTCAATTTTACAAGTGTTGACAACTGGGCTGTTATGGCTATCGCATCCATTGTGCTGGTGTTGCTGCTTGTGCTCATGTTTCTTTTTGGCCCCAACGAGTTGTTGCGAAAGATTGGCTTTTATGGCGGCTGTTTGTTCTTTGTCCTCTTTGTCTTTTGTAATTTCTTTGCTTATCAGCAGAAGAATAATCTTCAAAACAGGACGGCAGCCATTGTCATTGCACCTTCCGTTACGGTCAAGAAGACACCAGCTAATGGAAGTGCAGATGAGTTTGTCATCCATGAGGGTACAAAGGTGGACATCACAGACAAAGGACTCAAAGATTGGCGTGGCATCCGTCTGGCTGATGGGAGAGAAGGGTGGTTGAAAACCCGTCAAATTGAAGAAATATAATACATTATTAATACAGCATCCTGAAGTTGAATATACAAGCATTAACCAATCTGGATCATCAACTGCTGTTTGCACTGAATGGTTCCGATTCATTGTTTCTGGATGGAATGATGATGACCTTGACGTCCAGTGTGACGTGGATTCCTCTGTATATCGCCTTGGTTTATCTTGTTATCAAGAACAATGAGACGATGATGCAGATATTTCTCGTCATTGGTTTTGCTACCTTGTGTTTGCTTCTTTCATCGGGAATGGCCGATGCCTTTATCAAACCTTTGGTGGGTAGGATTCGTCCTTGTAACGACCCGATGTTGAAATACCAAATCGACGTGGTTGATCAATATCGTACAAGAACTTTTAGTTTCTTTTCAGGTCATGCGTCCAACACGTTTTCTATTGCCCTGTTTCTCTGTCTGTTAGTCAGAAGTAGTTTGTTCAGCTTCTTTATGATCACTTGGTCTCTGCTCAATGCCTATACCAGACTATACTTAGGTGTTCATTATCCAAGTGACGTTCTGGTAGGGTTTGCTTGGGCAACCGTCGTTGGATTCAGTACCTATTGGATGTATTGTCGGGTGAATCGAAAGCTCTCGGCCAATACGAATTACATCTCGAGTCAGTACACCCAAACGGGGTATAACTATAAGGACGTTCATCTTGTTATCTTAGTGATGTCTTTGTCGTTCATGTATGCTATATTTAGAGGATTAGTGTTGTTTACTTAATGAAGGGAAGAACGAAGAAATAAATGGATACAAAACATATACATATTAGTGATTATCAATACGATTTGCCCGATAATCGCATAGCAAAATTTCCTATTGCACAGCGCGATCACAGTAAATTGCTTTTGTACAATCAAGGCAAAGTGGGCGAGGATGTGTTCTATCATCTGAAGGATCATCTCCCACAGGGGGCTTTGATGATTTTCAACAACACCAAAGTTATCCAGGCACGAATGTACTTCATGAAGAGTACGGGCGCTAGAATAGAGGTTTTTTTGATGGAACCCGCTGCTCCAACCGACTATGAACAGATTTTCCAGACAAAGGGACACTGTGCATGGTACTGCATGATTGGCAATTTGAAGAAATGGAAAGAAGGACCTCTTACTCGTTCCTACGAAATAAAAGGACGCAGTCTTACGCTGACTATAACCAGGAAAAGTCAGCAAAAAGAGGATAATGCAGAGGGAAATCTACAGCTGTCCGCACCTGCAACGCATCATTGGGTAGAGTTTGATTGGGATGCAGAAGATATTAGTTTTTCCGAAATATTAGAAGATATGGGCGAGCTGCCCATTCCTCCTTATCTCAATCGCGAGACACAAGAGAGCGACAAGACCACTTATCAGACCGTGTATTCTAAGATAAAAGGCTCGGTGGCAGCTCCAACCGCAGGTCTTCATTTTACCAACGATGTGCTCAAGTCGTTAGACGAGCATGGCATCGACAGGGAAGAGGTAACCCTTCACGTCGGAGCCGGAACGTTTAAACCCGTGAAGAGTCAAGAGATAGAAGATCATGACATGCACACTGAGTACATCTGTGTACACCAACAAACGCTGGAGAAGCTGTTGCGGCACGATGCAAGTGCCATCGCAGTGGGTACAACCAGTGTGCGGACATTGGAAAGTTTGTATTACATGGGCGTGTATTTGTCGACACATCCCGATGCATCAGAAGCCGAGTTACATGTCAATCAGTGGGCACCCTACGAGAGAATGCGAGAGGATGGAACGACGGAACAGTTGGATGGCGGATTGATAGACGGCATCACGCCCATGCAAGCGATACAAAACGTCCTCGACTATCTCAAGCGAAATCAATTAGGAGCCTTGCACAGCTCAACCCAAATCATCATTGCACCAGGCTATGAATACAAGCTTGTGAAGATGTTGATTACCAACTTCCATCAGCCGCAGAGTACGCTGTTGCTGCTGGTCAGCGCATTCGTTCATGGCGACTGGCGGAAGATTTACGACTATGCGCTGGCACACGATTTCCGTTTTCTCAGCTATGGAGACAGCAGTTTGCTGATTCCTTAATCGGGTGTACTCCTCGATGGCACGCTGGATGACAGCAGTATAATCGTTAAACGGCCATGTGTCGGACACGTCTGGCTGGGTAAGTAGAAATAAACATGTTGGATATTTACATTTTTTTATAAGATGAAGATAGGTGATAAAGTAAGTTTTCTCAGTGAGTCTGGCGGTGGTATCATCGCAGGATTCCAAGGAAAAAACATCGTATTGGTAGAGGATGAAGATGGTTTTCAGATTCCTACGCCCATCAATGAAGTGGTGCTTGTTCGGGAAGGCGATTATAGCACTAGCAAAGTTGTGAGTTCCCTTTCACCGAAACCTACTTCTGTGAAGCAAGCCATCAGCCATGCTGTAATGGATGAGGAGGAAGAAGAGATAGAGCAAGACCCGGCTGACAAGGAGATTACCTTCCGTGCTCCGGTAGAAGAACGTAAAGGTGGCAATCAACTAAGTTGCTATCTTGCCTTTGTACCATTGGATATCAAGGAGGTGACCCATACGAGATTCGAATGTTATTTCGTGAACGACAGCAACTATTATGTTCGATTCACTTACCTTGCAGCAGAAGGACAGAGCTGGACGTTGAAAGCTACGCAGGAGGTAGAGCCTAATACAAAAGAGTTTATCGAGGAGTTTGGTCGTGAGGATTTAAATGAATTGGGTCGGGTAGCCATTCAACTGATTGCATACAAGCGTGAGAAACCATTCATCTTGAAGTCTGTCGTGGATGTGCAATTCAGAATAGATCCGGTGAAGTTCTACAAGCTTCATACCTTCGAAGAGAACGACTTCTTTGAGCAGCCAGCCTTGTTGTACACCATCATCGAAAACGATAAAACCGCACGACCATTAGTTGTGGACCCTATAGCTTTGAAGGCTGAGATGTATCAAAAGGTTGAGCAAGATCACACCAAAGTTGCACCGTCGGCAAAAGCAAAGGCCGATACATATATGAGCCGGTACGATGACAAGCGACGGAAAGGAAATCCTTTTGTGATGAAGCATCGGGACGATGACAATCTTCTGGTGGTTGACCTGCATGCCAACGAGTTGTTGGACTCTACTGCGGGCATGAGTGCCACGGATATTCTGAATTACCAATTGAAGAAGTTTCGTGATACTTTAGCTGAGTATGCTAATAAGAAGGGACAAAAAATCATCTTCATCCATGGTAAAGGTGAGGGTGTGCTGAGGCGAGCGCTCATCAACGACCTGAATTATCGCTACAAGAAATATCCATACCAGGACGCTAGTTTCCAAGAATATGGTTACGGAGCCACGCAGGTGACGATTAAATAAGGAGGAGTTAACGGGAGTTACGAGGGGAGTTAATGGGAGTAAACGGACAATAGCTTCACAGTATAGTTTAGGAGTTAACAGGAGTTACGAGGGGAGTTAATGGGAGTAAACAGACATTACTCTTTCCAATAAAAACGAATTTGCTCATAAACTTCACTTGCCTCCACTTTCTCTGGTCAAATAATATGAACAACTTTAATTAATACAATATGAAAACAGGATTTATTAAAGTAGCATGTGCGGTACCACTGGTCAAGGTGGCTGACTGCAAGTACAATGTCGAGCAAACTGAAGCACAGATTGCTCAGGCTGAAGAACAGGGTGTCGAAATCATCGTCTTTCCTGAGTTGGGCATCACTTCTTACACATGTCAGGACTTGTTTCAACAGAATCTTTTATTAGATGCGTCAGAAGCTTCTGTACTTCATTTGCTGGACTTCACGCGAAAGTTGGACGTCATTGTCATCGTAGGACTGCCTATCATTGTCGGTGATTTGCTCTTGAATTGCGGTATGGTTATTCAGCAAGGACAGATCATTGGCGTGATTCCAAAGACCTACCTGCCCGATTACAGTGAGTTTTATGAGAAGAGATGGTTTGCATCTTCACAAGATTTGAAGGAAACAACCATACATTATGCCGGACAGAACATCGTGGTGAGCCCAGATCCCAAAATCTTCGTTACTGCCGACGGTGTGCAATTCGGTGTAGAAATATGTGAGGACGTGTGGGCACCTGTTCCCCCAAGTAATACGTTGGCATTGGCAGGTGCCGACATCATCTTCAACCTCTCGGCCAGTGATGCTCTGATTGGAAAGTACAACTACCTCAAGAGCCTGCTCTCTCAACAAAGTTCCAGAACCATCACGGGATATGTCTATGCGACTAGTGGTTTTGGTGAGAGTACGCAAGACTTGGTTTATGCGGGCAATGGACTCATC
>URFI01000064.1 GCA_900547085.1 uncultured Prevotella sp. | reverse complement strand
ATAAAAAACAGATTGAAAATCTTTTTTTTAAGAAATGATGGGTGTTATTTAAGAAAAATGTGATAACTTTGTGTCATCAATAACCATATTCATCATGAAAGTAAAACTTTTAATGTTAGCACTATTTTTAAGTGGGCTGTCTAACCTACCTGCGACAGCTAGTTCAGTAGCCGATTACAAGGTAGTTCCCATGCCGAGGGAGATTACTACAACGGCTAAAAAAGATTTTATGTTGACCGCTGCCACTCCCATCGTTTATCCAGAGGGAAATGCAGATTTGAAGCGCAATGCCGAATTCCTGGCTCAGTATATTCGCGAGGTCACTGGCATTCAGGTGTCAACTACCACGAGTAAATCTAAAAATGCCATCACCCTGTCATTAAACAAGAAAATTACGGAGGACGAGGGGTATGTCATCACTGTGACAAACAAAGGAATTACTGTTACAGGAAAGACACCTAATGGTATTTTCTATGGAATACAAACCCTGCGCAAGTCGTTGCCCACACAGAAAACCGAAAGCCAAATCACTTTTCCGGGCGTTGTGATTAAAGATGCGCCTCGCTTTGGTTATCGAGGAGGCATGCTCGACTGCGGCCGTCATTTCTTCCCACTGGATTTCGTCAAGAAATACATTGATTTGTTGGCGCTTCACAATATGAATGTCTTCCACTGGCATCTGAGCGAAGACCAAGGTTGGCGTATAGAAATTAAGAAATATCCTAAGCTGACAGAAGTTGGATCTGTACGTTCAGAGACGGTCATCGGACACAATTCCGATGTCTATGATGGCGTGCCTCATGGCGGTTTCTATACTCAAGACCAAGCTCGTGAAATCGTTAAATATGCTGCCGACAGATATATCACGGTGATTCCCGAAATCGATATGCCCGGTCACATGCTTGCTGCGTTGGCGTCTTATCCTGAACTGGGATGTACAGGTGGTCCCTACAAGGTACAAACATCATGGGGCGTTTTCGATGATGTGCTATGTTTGGGTAACGAAAAGACCTATCAGTTCTGTCAGGATGTGCTGGGTGAGCTCATCGATATCTTCCCCTCTAAGTTGATTAATATCGGTGGTGACGAATCTCCACGTGTGCGTTGGGAGAAATGTCCTAAGTGTCAGAAGGTCATGAAAGACCACAATCTACCGGTGAAAAAACTGCAAGGATATTTCACCAACCGCATAGAAAAGTTTGTCAATAGCAAAGGTAGAAGCATCATCGGTTGGGACGAAATTCTGGACGGTGATATTAATCAGAGTGCTACCGTCATGAGTTGGCGTGGAGTAGCTCCTGGTATCAAAGCTGCCAAGAGAGGTCATGATGTCGTGATGTCACCAACCACCTATGCTTATTTTGATTACTACCAGACAGATAAAAAGGCTTCGGAACCGCTTTTGATAGGAGGGAATCTCCCCATCGAAAAGACTTACAGCTTTGACCCCTTGCCAGACACCCTGTCGGTTGACGTGCGTAACCATATTATCGGCGTGCAAGCCAATCTGTGGACAGAGTACATCGCCTATCCTAATTTAGCAGAATACCAGTTGCTTCCACGCCTTGCTGCCATTTCTGAGATTCAATGGTCGGATAAGAAGAAAGATTTTCCAGAGTTCAAAGAGCGTCTTACTAGATTCGTTAGATTCTATGACCTCTATGACTATGTATATGCAAAGCACCTTTGGAAGAAATAATCATTAATAAATTAATTGAAGATGAGAGTAATTATTGAAGAAAATTACGAGTCGCTGTCACGTTGGGCAGCCGAACATGTCATTGAGTGTATTAACAAGTTCAACCCAACACCTGATCATCCTTTCGTGTTAGGTTTGCCTACAGGTTCGTCTCCGGAGGGTATGTATGCTCGCTTGGTCAAGGCTTGTCAAGAGGGTAGAGTGTCATTTAAAAACGTGTTGACTTTCAATATGGATGAGTATGTGGGTTTGCCAGAATCGCATCCTGAAAGCTATCACTCATTCATGGCGCGGAATTTGTTTGACCATATCGACTGTCCAAAGGAGAACATCCATATTCTTGATGGTAACGCGAAGGATTTGGAAGCTGAATGCAGGGTATACGAAGAGAAGATTAAAGCTACTGGTGGCATCGACTTATTTATTGGCGGCATTGGTCCCGACGGTCATATCGCTTTCAATGAACCATGCTCGTCTTTGACTTCTCGCACGCGCATCAAAACATTGACCAGTGACACGATTATCGCCAATAGTCGATTCTTTGACAACGATGTTAACAAAGTTCCGAAACACGCATTGACGGTTGGTGTAGGAACCGTGATGGATGCTAAAGAAGTAATGATACTCTGTAATGGTCATCACAAGGCTCGAGCCTTACAAGCTGTGGTAGAAGGACCGGTTACCCACTATTGGACAATCAGTGTGCTTCAGCAACATCCGCATGGAATCATCGTTTGTGATGAACCTGCAACCGACGAACTGAAAGTTGGAACGTATCGCTACTTTAAAGATATTGAAAAAGATAACATTTAACAACTCAAGGGGCGAGTAGCGTATAAAAACTACTAGCCCTTTTTTATCGATGTAAAAACATGAATCTAAATTTAAGTTCAGAGATTGTATTAACCAAAATCCCAGTTGAAATCTATCGGCCTAAAACTGCTATAGACCGTTCGGAGTTGACGCGTTACGAAAAAATACACACGAACATCTTTGCCCAAGAGGAAGAGGGTGCGAAGCATGTGGCAGAAAATATAGCCGCCATCATCAAGAGCAAGCAAAAAGAAGGCAAGTTTTGTGTACTTGGTTTGGGTACAGGTTTGTCGCTCACACCTATTTTTAAAGAACTGATTAGCATGTATGAAGCTAAACAGTTGAGCTTTCACAATGTTGTTGTATTCAATGCTTACGAATATTTTCCACTCACATCCAAATCGCAAAACAGCAGTATTAGTCAGTTGTGTACACGCTTTTTAGATCATGTAGATATCGATAAGAAAAACATATTTACCTTAGATGGTAGCATTTCGCAAGACGATGTGCAGAATCATTGTCGTTTATATGAGGAGCGTATCAACACATTTGGTGGTATTGACGTGATGTTGATAGGTATTGGACGTAGTGGAAACATTGCCTGCAACGTGCCAGGATCAACAGTTACTAGCAACTCGCGCATTATCTTAGTAGACAATGTGCTGCGACAAGAAATGACTTTGAGCTTTGGAACGAACGAACAAGTACCTCCTTGCTCTATCACCATGGGTGTCGCAACCCTGTTGAAAGCAAAGAAAATATTTCTTGCTGCTTGGAGTGAGGAAAAGGCTGAGGTTATTCAAAAGACCGTAGAGGGTGTAATTACCGATGCGCTTCCTGCCTCATTCTTGCAAACTCACAACAATGTTGAAGTGGTTATCGACCTGCCTGCCGCATCTCGTCTGACACGTATCGTGCACCCTTGGCTTGTAAAATCGTGCCAATGGACCGATAAATTGGTGCGTTCAGCATTGGTATGGTTATGCCAGCTCACCGGAAAACCTATCTTGAAGTTGACCAATAAAGATTACAACGACCACGGTTTGAGCGAGTTGTTGGCACTTTATGGTTCGGCTTACAATGCCAATATCAAGATTTTTAACGACTTACAGCATACCATTACGGGTTGGCCAGGTGGCAAACCGAATGCTGATGACACATACCGTCCGGAGCGTGCGAAACCATTTCCTAAGCGAGTAATTGTCTTTTCTCCACACCCCGACGATGATGTAATCTCCATGGGTGGCACCTTACGCCGACTGGTTCAGCAGGGACACGACCTTCATGTGGCTTACGAGACCAGTGGAAACATTGCAGTAGGCGATGAAGAAGTAACGCGCTTCATGCACTTCATCAACGGATTTAATCAGATATTCGATGGAGAAAAGGATAAGGTGATTAAGCAAAAGTATAGTGAAATCAAGAAATTCTTGGCAAACAAGAAGGATGGCGACATCGACACCTTAGATGTGCGCACCATCAAAGGGTTGATTCGGCGTGGCGAAGCACGCACGGCTTGTACATACAATGGTGTGCCATTAGACCATGTTCACTTCCTTGACTTACCTTTCTACGAGTCGGGTAAGATTGAAAAACTGCCGATGACGGAAAAGGATGTTGAGATTGTGCGCCAACTTTTGCAAGAGGTTAAGCCGCATCAAATATATGTAGCAGGCGACTTGGCCGATCCACATGGTACTCATAAGAAATGCACTGATGCTGTGTTGGCTGCTCTTGAACTTGAAAAAGAAGATGGAGCAGAATGGCTGAAAGGATGTATCGTGGTGCTTGGGCTGAATGGGAAATTGAAAACATTGAGATGTGTGTACCCATGAGTCCAGAAGAGCTGCGTGCTAAGCGCAACAGCATCTTGAAACACCAGAGTCAGATGGAGAGTGCACCATTCCTTGGCAAAGATGAACGTTTGTTCTGGCAGCGCTCTGAAGACCGCAATCATGCTACTGCAGCACTTTACGATAGTCTGGGGTTGGCATGCTACGAAGCCATGGAGGCATTTGTAGAGTACAAAGTATAGGTAAGATTTTACGCCTGTTTGAATGCTTCTCAAATATCTTTTCCGGCAGAAAAGGTATTTGAGAAGCATGAAAGACAGCTGTTTAGAATGAATGATTTACCCCAGTTAGAGATAGACTTTAAAAACATTTGAGCTGTTCCAACTCGTTTATAGCCATCTCATTAACTGGGGTAAATCATGCTTATGCTGGCAGATAGAAGGGTCAGTTCATGGTGACGTTTGGAGGAAGAGTAATCTCTCCTGCTATCGATTGTTTCATCTTTTGGCAGATAGTTTTATAGTCATCATATTGAGCCTGCAAAAACATCAGCTTGGCAAGGGCTGCTTCAACGGTACTGTCGTAACCGCTAACAACACCAGCATTTTGCAATTGATACCCATTGTCATAACGCGACATCTCCACATTGCCCCATACGCACTGGCTAACATTAACGACAATGACACCTCTTTCCGCAGCTTGACTAAGCAATTGGGTGAGCCATGACGTCTGAGGCGCATTCCCGCTTCCGTAACTGCGCATCACAATGCCCCTCAAGTTGGGTACTTCAAGAATTTGTTGCACAATATCTTCCTGTAAACCGGGAAACAGTGATAACGCCATTACATGAGGATCCATGTGTGTATGGGGAACCATAGGCTTCTTGAAGTCGGGCTTCAAAATAAGATGTTCATGATAGGTGAAGTTCACGCCCGCATCACAGAGGTGTGGAAAGTTGAAAGAATCGAAGGCATTGAATCCATCTGCATTCTGTTTCGTACTGCGATTGCCTCGCAACAGACGGCCATTGAAATAAATACACACCTCTGGAACGATGGCTGTTCCGTCTTCGTGATGATCCGAAGCCAGTTCGATACTTGATATGAGATTTTCCTTTCCGTCTGTCCTCAGCACGCCAATAGGCAGCTGGCTACCTGTTAAAATAACAGGCTTTGTGAGGTTTTCCAACATGAACGACAGGGCAGAGGCAGTGTAGGCCATGGTATCGGTTCCGTGCAGGATGACAAATCCGTCATACAGTTCATAGCGTTCGCTGATGATGGTCACCAACTTTGCCCACATGGATGGGTTCATGTCACTTGAATCAATGGGGGGAGTGAATTGATAGACGTCAACATCTGTCTGAATCAATTCAAACTCCGGCACGTTCTCAACCAAGTGATGAAAGTCGAGAGGCTCCAAAGCACCAGTCTTGATGTTCTGCCCCATGCCGATGGTGCCACCGGTGTAGATTAATAAAACTTTGTTTGTTCTTTTCATAGTAGATTTGTTTTAGACTCTGTCTTAGCGTTGCTCAAGCAGTACCACGTTCTCAACATGCGGCGTGTGGGGGAACATATCGACTGGCTGAACGGCCATTACCTTATACTGCTCATCCAACATTTGCAGGTCGCGCGCCTGTGTTGCAGGATTACAACTGACGTAAACAATGCGTTGGGGAGCTGCTCCGAGAATGGTTCGAACCACATCTGGGTGCATGCCTGCGCGTGGTGGGTCGGTGATGATGACATCAGGACGGCCATGCTCGGTAATGAATTCCTCGGTAAGAATGTCCTTCATGTCGCCTGCGTAGAACAGGGTGTTGTGTATGTCGTTGGTTGCCGAATTAACTTTCGCATCTTTGATGGCATCTTCTACATATTCAATGCCGATGACCTGTCGGGCTTCTCTGGCCACGAAATTGGCTATGGTACCCGTTCCCGTGTATAGGTCGTAAACCAACTCTTTACCGGTAAGTTGGGCAAATTCACGCGCCACGCTGTATAGATGGTAAGCCTGGTTGGTATTGGTTTGGTAGAAACTCTTGGCTGCCACTTTGAACTTTAGGTCGCCCATGGTCTCCGTGATATGATCTTTTCCCTTGAAAACCACAACCGTTTGGTCGCCAAAGGTATCGTTACACTTTTGGTTATCCACGTATAGTAAGGAAGTTATCTGTGGAAAGGTGTCAGCCACATGCTGCAATAGTTCATGGGCACGCTGTTCATCACCCTCTTCTTGGAACTTAAACTGAACCAGCACCATCCATTCTCCTGTGTTCGCACTGCGTATCATGATGTCGCGCAGCAGTCCGGTTTGTGCTCTCAGGTCAAAGAAGCTGATGTCGTGGTCGATGGCATAGTCGCGAATGCAGTTTCTGATTTGATTGCAGGCGTCATCCATGAGCCAGCATTTCTCAATGGGATAGATTTTATCAAAGGCTCCTGTGATGTGAAAACCAATGGCATTCATGTGGTCATATTTCACCCCACCGGTCACCTCTCCCCAGGTCAGCCATCGTTTGTTGGAGCAACCAAACTCCAGTTTGTTGCGGTATTCATACGTCTTTTCCGACCCCATGATAGGTCTGAATTCGGGTAATTCTATCTTACCGATTCGCTCCAGTTGGTCGTGTACTTGCTTTTGTTTAGCCTTTAGTTGTTCTTCGTAGGGCAGCATTTGCCACTTACATCCACCACAAATGCCAAAATGTTGGCACTTTGGCGTTTGTCGCACATCACTGTATTTGATGAAACGTACCACCTCGGCTTCACAATAGTGGTGCTTCTTTTTGCGCACCTGCAAGTCTACCACGTCTCCAGGTACTGCAAATGGCACAAATACAACCATGTCGTCTATGCGTGCCAACGACTTTCCTTCGGCGGCCACGTCCGTAATCAGGATGTTTTCTAATAAGGGTAAAGGCTTCTTTTTTCTTGACATCTTGCTTGTTTTGGTTGGTAAAATTAAGCTAAAAACTCTAATTGTCCAAACAATTTGATAATATTTTCTTGAAGAACAATTGAACTGGCTAACCATCTCAAAATTCATGTTCTTATCAAGCCTGTCATCCACATCTTTTCAATAGCATGTAGATTGGCGTGTAAAGTCAATGAGTTTGACCTTGAAAAGCATTGACTTTGGAAGTCAAACTCAATGCTATTGGCAGGCATGAAAAATATAAAAACGGCAAGATGTCATGCATCTTGCCGTTTGGTGTTAGTAACTCTCTGTAGTTAAGTTATATATGAAAATTTGAAAAAGTTAAACTGCAACGTCATTCTTTTGTTCTTATTTCTATACTGAAAGCTTTTAATTGCCGTCTTTTGGAAATATTCTGATAAAGAAAGTGAACAAACTTCTGCGCATATTCTCTTCAACAATGTTGGCTTCGATTGAGTGAAGGCTAGTTTAAAATGTATTGAAAGTTACCTGACGGTTAGGCTAATCTTAGTTGATACATGCGAGCTATATGATAGCTTGATAGTTCCCATCATGATAACTTAAGCAAAACGAGTGAAATTAATTTAGCATATCAATCATTCTGTACAAAGATTTGTTGGTGATGAAGTTTACATCTTACAGACTGACTAATATGCTAAATTAATTTGATAAACGGTAATATCCTAATTTACATCATCCGCAGCAGAATAGAACAATGAGCTGTGCTGTGAAGATTCGGAGGAACATGCTTAACGGATAAACAGTGGAATAGCCCGTTGATGGTGCGTCATGCGAACAAACTTGATTGGCGTATGCCAGTGCAGGTGGATCGGTATAAGTACCTGCTATCATGCCCATAATGGTGAAATAGTTGAATTTGTACTTCAAGCGGGCAATAGTGCCGACAATAAGAATGGGAATGACGGTAATCAGAACGCCTGTGTAGACATACTTCAATCCGTCACCTTGAACAACGGTGTTGACAAATCCATCCCCAGCTTTGATACCAACACTGGCTAAAAAAAGAACCAAGCCAATCTCGCGCAGCATCATGTTAGCCGATGTTGTGGTATAAGTCACTAGCTTCATTCTATAACCATAGCGCCCAATTAAGATCGCGATGATTAGTGGACCGCCTGCAAGACCCAGTTTCAAGGGGACAGGCATGCCAGGAATGGCAATGGGGAAACTACCAAAGAGGATTCCTATAAAGATACCAATGAAGATGGTTGCAATGTTAGGTGCGTTGAGTCGTCGCATGGAGTTGCCCATCATACGTTCTACGCGATTGACGTTTTCTTCATGTCCTACCATCATGATGCGGTCGCCTACGTGCAGGTGAAGGTCGTGACTGGCAAACAAGTCAATGCCTTGACGCGTGATTCTCGTGATGTTAACACCGTAAATATTGGAGAAATGCATCTTGCCCAGTACCTTTCCGTTCATTGACGGATTTGTGATGACTACTCGTTTAGAAATCATCGGTTGTTTCTTTTCTTCTTCAACCCAAGGCAACTCTGCAACATGTCCAAAGCTCTTGATGACCTCTGCGTCTGATTCAGCACAAACGATGAGCATCTCGTCGCCTTTGTGTACCACGGTTTCGCCATTTGGTATCTGGATGACGTCATCATGTTTCAGCCTCGAACAGATGAATTCTCGATTCAGAAATTCTGAAATCTCATGCAACGACCGTCCCTCGATGTAGGAGTTGTCCACGCTAAGACGAATTTGGCACGGTTTGACAGACGTGTTTTCTTCTTCTGTTTGCATCAGTTTGTCTTCTTCTTCATTCAAGTTTATTTTGCAAATGAAGCGTATGGCAATGGTTGCAGCGATGATACCCAACACGCCAAGTGGATAAGCGCAGGCATACCCACTGGCTATTTGTGGAACGTTACCATTTGTAAAAACAGAGGTGAGTGCCTCGTTAGCAGCACCCAAGCCTGGGGTATTGGTTACGGCACCATAAAGTGTTCCTACCATCATAGGCAGATTGGTCGCATCAGAGGTGTCGAAAAAGATGAAATAACAGGCAAACATCACGGCGATGTTGAGCAAAACAGCCGTTGTGGCAAGCATGTTGAGGGTGACACCCCCACGCTTGAAACTTTCAAAAAAGCCAGGACCTACTTGTAATCCGATACAGAAAACGAATAGAATCAGACCAAAATCCTGAATGAATGTCAGCAGACTGACAGGTGCGGTGAACCCAATGTGCCCCGCAACAATGCCGGCAAAGAGCACGAAGGTAACGCCCAAGGAAATGCCACCAATCTTGACTTTTCCCAATAAAACGCCAACAGCGATGACACTTGCGTAGAGTAAAACAATGTGTGCAACAGACTCGTTGTTGGTAAACAATTCAATTATCCAGTCCATTTTTATGGTTTTATAATTAATAACTGCGAGCGATGATGACACGATGTTTAGCTGGTTTACCTGAAACCATGTCTACACCTGATGTTTGTTCAAAGCCAAATGGGACACAGCGAATGGTTGCTTGTGTCTCTTCTTTAATCTTAGCCTCGGTTTCTTCGGTTCCATCCCAGTGACAAAGGAAGAATCCACCATCTTTAATCTTTTCTTTAAACTCATCATAGTTATCGCATTCATAAATACGAGCATCACGATAATCTTTGGCTTTCTTCAGAATGTTTGCTTGAATGTCGTCAAGCAGCTTGTGGATGTAATCGGTCAATCCTTCAACAGGGATGGTTTCTTTCTCTAAAGTGTCGCGGCGCATCACTTCAATCGTGTTGTTTTCAAGATCTCTGCCACCCATAACCAAGCGCACAGGGACACCTTTTAACTCGTAATCAGCAAACTTGAATCCTGGACGTTTGTTGTTGCTGTCATCGTATTTCACGGTGATGCCAAGCTTTTTCAAGTCATCCATGAATGGATTCAACTTATCAGAAATGGCCTTGAGCTGTTCCTCATTCTTAGCAATAGGAATGATGACAACCTGTATGGGGGCCAGCTTTGGAGGCAATACCAAACCATTATCATCAGAGTGGGTCATAATGAGAGCGCCAATCAGTCGTGTAGATACCCCCCAACTTGTCGCCCATACATACTCTGGTTTGTTCTCCTTATTCAAATAGGTGACATCAAATGATTTGGCAAAGTTCTGACCCAAGAAATGACTGGTTCCGCTCTGTAATGCCTTTCCGTCTTGCATCATGGCCTCAATGGTATAAGTGTCCAAGGCTCCAGCAAAGCGTTCGGTCTCGCTTTTTACGCCTTGCACCACGGGAACGGCCATCCATTGTTCAGCAAAGTCGGCATATACCTTGAGCATTTTCTGAGCTTCTTCTTCAGCTTCTTCGCGCGTTGCATGGGCAGTGTGTCCCTCCTGCCATAAAAATTCTGAGGTTCTCA